>DGDR01000173.1 GCA_002385545.1 Clostridium sp. UBA3947 | reverse complement strand
TTTTCGATCCTAGCTTCGGTTTAGAAGAAATCAAGTCTGAAATAGTTCAAATATTAAATGAAATTGGTGCAGGGAATACTAATAGAAGCTCCGGACCATTCTATGCACAAAATGACATCTTAGAAGTAAAGATATTAAATAATTGCACTGAAGAAGTTGGTCCTATAACAATTACTGCTTATAACCTTGCAAACTGTCCAAAGACAATCTTAGAAGGACCGACTGGTGAGCAAATAACAACAACCATTCAAGCTATATCTGCTGGTTGTGCGGCAGAAGCATTCTTTTTAGGTGACCCAGCTAATCCTAATATTATTAGTGGTAACCAAATAGAAGTACAAGTTACAGCTCCTGATGGATTACCATCATGCGTATTAGTTTACTCTAGAACAACAGATACCACAGGAACAGATACCGCAAATGAATTCTGCAATGCTTGTTATTCAAAGATGCAACCTTAGTATCTTAAAATAATAAACTAAAATATGGTGCTCATTCAGCTCATATCTGAATGAGCACTTAATATAATCTTGAATAGTTTATACCATAATAGGAGGATAAAATGATTTCAATAAGTTTATGTATGATTGTAAAGGACGAGGAAGGAGTACTTGGTCAATGTTTAGATTCAGCAAAAGAGCTTGTAGATGAGATAATAATAGTTGATACAGACTCTAAGGATAAAACAAAGGAGATTGCCTATAGGTATACTGACATGGTCTATGACTTTCAATGGACAGATGACTTCTCTGCTGCTCGCAATTACTCCTTTTCTAAAGCTACGAAGGACTATATTATGTGGTTGGATGCCGATGATATTATTCTAAAAAAAGATTTAGATCAACTAAAGCTTCTAAAAAAACAGCTTAATCTAGAATATGATGTCATAATAATGAAATACGTAGTCCAAAGAGATCCTAACGGACAAGAAACCTATGCTTGTTATAGAGAAAGACTAGTTAAAAGAAGTAATAACTTTAAATGGCATGATCCTATACACGAGCATATCAACTTTTACGGAAAAGTCCTTAATACTGAAATAGCTATAACCCATACTGGTGTTACAAGAAATTCTAAACGTAATCTATCCATATTAAAAAAGTTTATAGAGAATTCTAATAGCTTTCATCCCAAATACCTATTCTACTACGCCAGAGAAAACAATGCTTTAGGGAATCTTGATGAAGCAATAAAATATTATCTTAAATTTTTAGATATTGAACCTGATATATATTCTCCATATTCAGAAGCCTGTATTCAACTTTCTCAAATCTACAAGGCTCAAAATCAGGATAAACTAGCTCTAAAAACCTTAATACGGAGCTTTGAATATGAACCGGTGAGAGCAGAAATATTGTGCCTTATAGGCAAGTATTATATAGATAAAAAGGATTATTGTACCGCTATTTATTGGTATAAGCTAGCCTTATCTATTCCTAAACCTACCCTTTCCTGGATGTTTGTAATGGAGGAATACTGGGAATTCATTCCTTATATAGAGCTTTGTCACTGCTATTATCATATGGGAGATATTGATTTAGCATTAAGTTATCACAAGAAAGCAGCTCAACTAAAGCCAAAACACCCCGCCGTTGTTCATAACCAAAAGTTTTTTAATACCCTAGCAAAGGCTTCAAAATGTCACTTATAGCTGTCTTATTCATATCCTATTATTGAAGTATTTATTAGAGGTGATATTTTGGTCACTATAAGCCTGTGCATGATTGTCCGAGACGAAGAAGGAACCTTAAGCCGTTGTCTTGACAGCGTTAAGGATATTGTTGACGAGATTATTATTGTTGATACTGGGTCCGTAGACAATACCAAAGAGATTGCCAAAAAATACACATCAAAAATCTATGATTTTCAGTGGATAGATGACTTTTCTGCTGCTAGGAATTATTCTTTCTCCAAGGCCACTAAAGACTTTATTTTATGGTTGGATGCTGACGATGTAATTTTAGAAAAAGACAGGATAAAGCTAAAGGCGCTTAAAGAAAAGCTGGATGCTTCTATTGGAATGGTTATGATGCAATACAATTTAGGTTCAGATATAGAAGGAAAGCCTCTTTGTACTTATTATAGAGAGCGTTTAGTGAATCGAAGCTTAAATTTTCAATGGCATGATCCAGTACATGAATACCTTATACCAGCAGGAAAAATCCTGAAGGTTGATATTGCTGTGACTCACAGGAAGGAAAAAAAGAGAACTTCTAGAAACTTAGACATCTTCGAAAAATGGATAAAAAGCGGCAAAGAATTATCTCACAGGAATTATTTCTACTACGCCAGAGAGCTAAATGGTCAAAAAAAATATCTCGAAGCAGTAAAATATTACGAGAAATTTCTTGCCCAAGAAGGTGGTCTCTTTTCAAACTATATAGATGCTTGTATAGATTTATCTAAGATATACGCAAGGCTTGTAGGCACAAAAAAAGCTGTTAGAACCCTTCTTAGAGCCTTTGAATTTGGAGTTCCAAGAGCAGAAATCTGCTGTGAGCTTGGAAGACTCTACAGCAAAGAACAGGACTATGAACGAGCTATTGCTTGGTTTCAAGTTGCTACAAACCTAGAAAAGCCAAAAAACTCTATTGGTTCTGTCATCCATGATTGCTATGATTATTTCCCCTATGCAGAAATGAGTATTTGCTATTTTAAGCTTGGTAACATTAAAGCGGCTATAGAATGCAATGAAAAAGCAGCACAGTTTAAACCCTATTCAAAGGTTGTGCAAAATAACAGAAGATACTTTAACTCCATACTAAAGAGTTCAAAGGAAATCCTCAACAGCTCTCAGCCTCAAGCCTGAATTATATATTACCTCCTATTTTCAAGAGGCTGCCACACTTTAAAAGTCAATCACGTGTAGCAGCCTCCTTATCATTTAACTGCAGACATTAAAAGTATATGTCCTATTACCTTAACATTATTAAAATTCCAATCATTCCTTTCATGGCTAAAGGTTGTATCTATTTTAAAGCCAACATCAATAAGCATCTGAGCTAAGGTTGAAGCCTCAAAATAAGATAAATGCTCATAGGAAGCATTGTAACCAAACCAGTTTCTTCCCATGAACTTTCCTTTTTTATGATTAGGAGTAGATATATAAAGCATTCCTCCTGGCTTTAAAACCCTATAAATTTCTCTTAGCTCATCTTTAGGGGAAAGATAGTGTTCTAACACATCCCACAGGGTAACCGCATCAAACAAATTATCTTGGAAGCCTATGTCTCTCAATTCTTTATTGTAGGTCTCTATGCCTTTTTTCTTACACAAATCATATCCATCTTTAGATATTTCGACCCCGTATACCTTCCAGCCTGCTTCCCTTGCATACGATAGAAATTCCCCGTCACCACAGCCAATGTCTAAAAGTCTTCTATCATTTCCATAAACACTGGATTTATTTATCCATTCTAACCTAGGCAAAAACATATTAGACTTTTCTTCTTCATAATAGCTTCCCCTGTAACCATAAATTTCTTCATTGCTATAATAGTTTTCATTATAAAGCTTATGGATATTAGAGCTTGTGGGAATATACTTTAAAAATGTAAAGCCACAGTAATTACAGCTAACGATAGGTTGACCATCTGGTCTTTCTAAAAGCAAATTAAAATCTTGAGAACCACAGACTTTACAATAATTTAACTGACTAAATATTTCCTTCCATTCTGAAACTCTACTCCTATTTTCAAGTATCTTGTCTACTAGTTCCATCATTTTAAAATGAAGCTTTTGAGCAGAATATAATTGGCCCTTTTGAGTTAATATATTGCTTAAATTTCGATAGATTAAAGGACTATCACAATCTGAGGAAGTTATCAGCCTAGAGTAAATTTGCATGGCTAGATCATAACAGCCTATTTCGTAATTATAATGGGCTAGTTCTGCTTGTACACTATTGTCTTCAGCCTTAAACTCTTGTAATTCTTTTCTTAACATAGCAAATTCCCTAATTGAATATAATACTTTCAGCCTTAGTAAATCCCACTGTCCCTTATTAACAGATAAAATTAACTCAGCCTTATACAATGGTTTTATTTTCTCATCCTCTATTAAAACTTGTACTGCAGTCTTTATATCATTTACCATACACAATGCAGTAATATAATTTTTCAGTGTATATTTTGAAGGCAAATCCCTATATGCCTTTTCTGTATAGAATAGGAACTTATCTAAATCACTTTCTCTATAACTAAGTCCACATAAGGACTCCAATATTGGATTTGTATGCTTTTGGAGATACTCATGCCACTGTTCTTGAAGCTTTAATTGAATATATTCCTTTTTATAGAAGTCAGATATTTCTCCATCAAGTATATTGTTCAACTGTTTACTCCTAGTCTCCCAAGTATTTTGTTGCAAAAACTCTATAGCAGCTTTTTTATTAAAATCTTCAACTATACTCCTTCTAAGTAAATTATTAAATTCTTCAAATCCTTGTCCTGTATAAACAAAAGGCTCCTTGATGCAAAGCTCAGGCATGACTGTTGAAACCACATTAATTCCACTGGCTACATATTCATAAAATTTAATTGGGTCACAGTGAATAATTAAATCAATGTTGTCCCTAAAAGGAATTATCCCTGCCTTACAATTTGACATATAATCATGTAATTTATTATGGGGCTTATTGCCTAGTAAATAAAGATTATGGCAGCTCTTTTTCAGCATTCCAGGTTTAATAGGCCCTATTACCACAAAGGACAAATCTAGATTAGCTTCAATAAGTTTATAAAAAAGTTCTTCATCAAACCAATCATGTACTGCCCCCACATAACACACCCTTGGTTTTGGTATATTTCTTAAATCCTCTGGTTCTTCTCTTTCTCCAGTGAAGTCCTCTAAATTTACCGCATTCTTAGAAAGATATACATTATTCCTTCCGTAAGACTTAGTTAAATATAGTCCTGTACTGGTTGTAAGAATGATATCAGCTTTTTCAAGGATTCTTTGTTCCAGCTCAATATCATGAGGTTTAGACCAATAAGAATACTCCATATCCTCATGATCATCAACACAATCGTATACTAGCCTATATTTCCCCTTCACTTTATCTAATATAGAAATAAACCTTGGGAAATAACTCACTATAACATTATCCATATTGTCTATTAACAGATAATTCAGCAACATAATATACTGCTCAGACACCAAATTTAGATGCTTACGGGAGTTGAATAAGCTATAGACCTCTATACCACTTTCAACTAGTTTCCTACCTAGAATTAAGGCCTTTAATATTTGTTCTAGCAAAGGAGGTTCCTCCATATCCAACTTAACAGACCCTTGAGAAATAAAAGTCACCTTATGCCCTAGCTTAGCCAAGGCCTTTGCCATTTGATGAGGTCGCTGATGCATGTCTCCCCAAGGGCAGGATGATAGTATAATAAATTGTCTCATATAAACTCCTTTTCATATTTGAAATGGTTCATTATATAGTATTCATTTCACTATTAACAGTGCTACCTTTGATAAGCAAACATTAAAAAAAGAGCACCTTTTTAAAAGATGCTCTCTTAATATACTTTATTATGCTCCGAAGGATATTCCTATGCTCTTTGCAACCTTTACTAATTCTCCTTCTGGGTCTACATTCTTATTGTTTCCTATAACATTTTCTAAGCTTTCATAGGAAATCTTATCACCCTTTAGGCATACCATGTTTCCAAATAGGCCTGCATTAATCATTTCTACTGCAGCAACACCGTATCTTGTTGATAGAATTCTATCGTAAGTTGAAGTGTTTCCTCCTCTTTGGATATGACCTAAAACTGTGCTTCTTATTTCATGATCCTTTATTACTTGCTCTAAATCATATGCTAATTTGTTAGCAATTCCACCTAATCTGATTGGGTCTGGGCTATCTTCAACTATCTTGCTAACAACAACTTCACCGTCTTTAGATTTAGCTCCCTCAGCTACTACTATGATGCTAAATGGCTTACCTTCTGCTTCTCTCTGTCTTATTTTTTCAACTATCTTATTTATGTCATATGGGATTTCTGGTATAAGAATTACATCGGCTGAACCTGCGATACCTGCTTCTAAAGCTATCCAACCAGCATTTCTTCCCATAACTTCACAAACCATAATTCTGTGATGTGATTCAGCTGTTGTATGTAATCTATCTAAGGCTTCTGTTGCTACTTCGATTGCAGTATTAAATCCAAAAGTAACATCTGTAGCTGCTAAATCATTGTCAATTGTCTTAGGTACACCGATTACATTTACACCTTTTCTTGCAAAATCTCTAGCGCTAGTTAGTGTTCCATCTCCACCAATAACAACTAAAGCGTCTACTCCTTCTTTTTTCATGTTTTCTACTGCTACATCGGAAACATCCTTCTTAACCATCTTGCCGTTTTCTTCTACAGTATAGTCAAAAAGATTGTCTTTGTTAGAACTATATAATATAGTTCCTCCTCTATGAAGGATTCCAGTAACACTTTCGAGAGTTAGTGGCACAAAGTCATTATTATACAATCCTCTGTAACCAAACTTATAACCTATTACTTCATAACCATACTGCAAAATTGCTGTTCTAGTTACCGCTCTTATAACTGCGTTTAACCCTGGACAGTCTCCTCCACCTGTTAATAAAGCTATTTTCTTAATTTCCTTAGCCATTTAAACTCTCCCTCCAAGCCCGTTTTTTCTATTATACACAAACCTTGTGTATTCAAATAAGAGTTCTCTGAAATTTTCACGCTAAATTACTAACACACTAAGCAGAAGTATAACATATAGACTGCTAAATTGTCAATTTTATCTATAAATTATTTTACTGATTTTATTTCCACTTGTCTAGGAAATTCTTAACTGATTTATTATCTTCCTTTATTATTATATAAGATTTTAAAATTATACACTATATGCTAAAAATATTTTTTATATAAATTATTCTACCTTTTTATCTATGACAATTTCTCTAATTACTTCCTTGCCATCTAGGGATAAGCTTATCGTATTGCTACCCTTATTTAGAGTTACTTCCTTATATTTATTTATTTTTTCCCATTCTTCATCATTAATTTTTAAGTAATAGGTATCCACCATTACGCTGTTATTAAATACACCAACCACAAAGGTTTTATTATCACTTTTCTGTTCTTCAGTAATCTTTTTCATAAGTATCATAGTTGGAATTTTGTCACTCTTATCATCAACATACTCAACCTTTGGTGATATATTAAATAAAGTATTAGTATTTACATATATACTTGGGGGTGCATAACCATTCTTAAACTTTAACTCAGGCATCTCTCCCTTTGGCAAATAGGTAATAAAGGAGTTACTTCTTTTCTTTCCATAAATACTATTGTCAATGTTTATAGTGTATGAATAAATAAGGTTCTTTAATCTATTAATATAATCCTTGGAATCTTCTAATCCTTTTACCTCTATATTCTCAAGCTTACTCTCTACTATCTCCATAGCACTTAGAGGGATATTTTCCCTAGTAATATAAACCTTTGCAGAAGGATCTATCATAATCCACTTATTATATTTATCACTCCATATCTCATTAACCTTGTAGTAGTCTCTTTCTTTTGCAATTTCAGCATTCTTAACCCTAAATTCCCCTCTCCTTGCATAAATGCCTAAGGCAGTACAAGCTTGGTTAAACACTATGGAAAACTCTCTATCAGAAGCTTTAGGTGCCGTTTCCTTTTCCTTTAAAATTTCGATGGCATTATCCTTAGCACTGATACTTCCTTGATCGTATTTCATCTTGCTGTGTATCCATTCTGTTATTTTCAACGCCCTCTCCAGCTCATCACCCTTGCTTCCAATGGTACCATTAAGCTGATATAGCCTATTTAACTCTTCTATTTGAGTATTGACAAAATCCTCATAGTAAAAGTGAATATTTTTACCTTCATAAAGATTGTCCCATTTTGATACTTCTAGAGTCTTTTTCACACTTTCTTTTTTACATCCAGACAGTAGGGCCAAGGCTGTTACTAAAGCTACGAATATGATTTTAGCTTTTCTCTTCTTCAAGACTACACCTTCTTTTCTTTAGATTTTTATCAAAGCAACATAAATATCTTTACTCCCTATTGAATATATTATAACCTAATTTAATAGAAAAGAGCAAAATCAGGAATAGTAATTGTTTCGTTATCGTTAGTGCTACCAGCATTATACTTCTTATATATCTCATCTATTTTCTTATAGTTGTCTAGGATAGTTGCTTTAATGCTTTCATCTGTAGCATCAGTTATACCATTCTTTGCTTGAGTAAAGTATTCTCTTGATTTGCTTATTTCCGTACTAAATGCAATATGATAGCAGCCTAGATTATTTAGAGTTAAGATATCACTTTTGTCTAATTCATGGGCATTTGTCATTTCAGCTAAAGCTTCCTTTAACAAAGTGTTGGTACCTTTAGCTTCATCCATTTTTATATAAATTGTAGCCAAGGATCTATGGTATCGAGCTACATTAGGATTAATTTGAATACATTTCTTTAGGACATTAGCTGCCTCTTCCCAATTTTGGTTCTGTAAATATATTTGAGCTGTTAAATACTTTATTTCTGCATCATTAGGTCTAATTATTTCAAAGTAGTTGAAATACTCCAAGGCCTTAGCATGGTCCTCAGCAGTAAGCCAATAGTATTCAGCAATCGTTTGAATAATATTGTAGTTAAAGGGTTCATAATATAAAGCAGTTCTAAAATATGGTTCTCCTTCTGCACTCTTCTCCATAGCTTTTAAAATATCTGTCATTAAGAAGCCGTAATTGTCAGCATATTCCCTATTTTGGAATATAGAATTTTTACAATATTCTAAGGCCTTATTATATTGTCCCTTCTCATAATAGAATAAGCCAGCAGCATGAAGAATTCTATAATCCTGTCCTGCTTCTTGTATTAGCTTGCTCATAAGTTCATCTGCTTGTTCAACTTTATTACTATTTTGATATATACGAGCCTGCAAAATAGTTTTTTGAACTTCTCCTACCTCTGCATCTAGCTTTAGGGCTTCATCTAGCAATTGCTGGGCCTTGGCAGCAGTTTCTGGTCTCATGGAGTATATCTTAGACAGCCACATTTTATATGCTGCTTCCTTTGGATATGCCTCTGATAGCTTTGTTATCTTTTCTATTAATATGTCATTATTATATTTGGACATAGATGCTAGAACATCATATACCTTGACTTCATCTTTATCTTGATACCAAGAGGCTTTTAATACTGACAGCCCATAATCCCAATTATCAATGAGCATATTTAAATATGAGTATTGGGCTAAATCATAGGATGAAGCCTGATCAACAGGATAGGACTGAATTAATTCCTTAGCTAAATCATACCTATTATTAGCCATATATACAGGAATCATTGTCCTAATTATCTTTTTATCATCTTTATATAATTTTAATACATTTTCGCCATATTTCATAGCCTCTTCATAATTCTTATTCATTAACTCTGTAAATATAATATAGTCTGCTACTTGAGCATCAATCATCTTGTAGCTAGCATATTTTTTCTCTGCATCACCAGCCAAATTTGCTTCTCTAATTTCCTTAGCCTTTTGCAAGTATTTATCTGAGCTTTCCAGATTTCTTTGAATAGAATAAATTTCAGCTATTTTTACAGCCCACATTGGATTATCAGGCTTTTCTGTTAAAAGACGTTCGTATTCTTTTATAGCCTCCTCATATTTGCCGTCATAAAAGTATTTCTCAGCTTTGTTGTTAGCTATACTAAGAACTTCCTTTTGCCGAATAGCCCCTCCTTTATCGAAACCGTAGAAGACTAAAGACGCAGAAAATGTAAATACTATTAAATATAACACTTGCATTATCTTACTCATTTTGACCTTTTTTACTTTAATTTCTTTTCGCGAAAAGGTTCTATAAAAAAACAATATTATTCTCCCCATATTCATCTCCCTCTCAAAAGACCTCTTAAATATTTTACCAAATATGTGTTAATATTTCTACATTTATATTTTTTTGATTCTTTTGTTATTTTTGTGCGTAAATATAGATTAGACAAACGCTAATTATTAATATAAAATATTTATGAAGAAAGGAAGGGACTTACTTATGGCTAAACGTTATAAAAAAGATAAATCAAAATCTAAGCTTTTTCTCTCCATTGGCATTAGTGTTTTATTACTATTTGTCATTGCAGGAGTTTTTTATATATACCATTCCGTAAATAAATATAACGAGAGAAAAAAACAAGAAATAGAGCAAAAAAAGGCTGAAGAAGAAGAAAAGAAAAAAGAGGAAGCAGACAATGAAAAGAATGAGGATACTACACCAGTAGTTACTACACCAATAGTTGAAGAAACTAATATAATCCTATCAGCCGTAGGTGATAGTACTATTGGAACAGATCCTAAATTCTATCATGCTACCTCTCTACCAGCTATGGTACAACAAAACAATAATGATCCAAGTTATCTCTTTAGCAATGTTGCCCACATATTTAAGGAAGATGATATAACCATTGCTAATCTTGAAACTACCTTTACCACTGCAACAGAAAAAAGGGATAAGGGCCATAAGGTTCAATATCACTTTAAAGGGGATCCAGAGCTAGCTAGTTCTCTTGTTTCTGCATCAATTGAAGGAGTAAATCTTTCAAATAATCACATTTATGATTATGGGCAGAAAGGCTTTGATGATACCATAGATACTCTTGAGAATCTTAATGTAAATTACTTTGGTGAAGGATATAAATGGGTTACAGAAGCAAAAGGAATTAAGTTTGGATTTCTTGGCTATCAGGGCTGGGCTGCCAGTGATAGCTTATTAAAAACTATAAAGAACGACATTGAGTCTCTTAAAAAAGAAGTTGATATTGTAGTGGTATCCTTCCATTGGGGTATAGAAAGAGAAACTACTCCAAATGAGTTGCAAAAAACCTTAGCCCACTACTCTATTGATAATGGTGCCGACTTAATTATTGGCCATCATCCCCATGTTATCCAAGGCATTGAGTATTATAAGGGTAAATACATTAACTACAGTCTTGGAAACTTCTGTTTCGGAGGAAATAGCAATCCTACTGATAAGGACACCTATATATTCCAAGCAGATTTTAAATTTAAGGACAAAAAATTATCCTCTGTAGGAATTAGAGTTATACCTTGCAGCGTTTCTTCAGTAAAGAATCGTAATGATTATAGGCCAACACCTTTAGCTGGAGATGAAAAACTCAGATTGCTAGATAGGATAAATAGCTATAAAATGAATTTAGATTTTGAATTAACTGATAGCTTTCAGTATGTAGATATTCAATAATACAAATAGATAATAGACTTTGGAAGGCCCAATAATCCATAGTCAATTTATAAACAGGTGGTGTCTAAAATAAAAATTAAATCACTTTTTAGTATTCTGACTGCAAAATTAATATTGTTTCTTTCAAAAAGAATATTTAAAGGAGGCAGCTCCTTCCCTGGCAAGGTAGCTTTGAAGTTTGATAGCAACATATTGTCTGTAGTAGCTAAAAACTACAAGGTTATTCTTGTGACTGGTACTAACGGCAAAACCACTACCACTAGCATGATTTACAATATTATTAAAAAATCTGGAAATAGGGTTATAACTAATAGCACCGGAGCTAATATGCTACCAGGAATTACTGCAACCTTTATTGATAATTATAAGATCTTTGGCAAAAAGAAGCCTGCTTATGCTGTAATAGAAGTGGATGAAGCAAATTTAAAATTCATTACCAAATATATTTCTCCTGAAATTATAACCATAACTAATCTTTTCAGAGATCAGCTAGATCGTTATGGCGAAGTATACACTACTCTAGCTAAGATTATGGAAGGCTTGGAGAATGTTAGTGGAGCCAAGTTAGTTCTTAACGGAGATGAGTCCCTCTTAGGAGACCTTAATACTAATAATGACCTGTGCTATTACGGCTTTAATGTAAGTCCAGACGAATCTAAGCTTGTAGACATTAATGCCGATGCGAAATTTTGCAAAAAGTGTAAGCATCCTTATAACTATGAGCTTATAACCTTTAGTCATTTAGGAAGTTATATTTGTCCTAATTGCCAATACCAGAGGCCACAGCTCAAGTATGCAGTAAATGCTATTACCGAAATGACTCCTTACTATTCTAAGGTAATCATAAATGAAACAGAAATAATTATAAATCAGCCAGGAGTCTATAATATCTATAATGGACTATGCGCTTTCTCTATCTGTAAGGAAATCGGTATAGAGGATAATATTATCTTTGAATCCCTTAGAAATCAAGCCAGTCATTTTGGAAGACAAGAGGCTTTAAGTATAGAGGGAAAAGAGGTCAAAATTATTCTTGTAAAAAATCCTGCTGGCTATAATCAAGCTATTGATACTGTATCCTTAGATGAAAGAGCTGTTAGCGTTGCTTTCCTCTTAAATGATAATTATGCCGATGGTAGAGATATATCTTGGATCTGGGATGTTAATTTTGAAAAAATGACTTCCCTCGAAATTCAGCAGGTACTTATTGGCGGAATTAGAAACTACGATATGGCTATCAGACTAAAGATTGCCGGTTTCAATACAGAGGCCTTTAAAATTAGCGAAGACTTCGATAGTTTATTGGGTAATATAAAAAATTGTCCTAGTGACTTTGTATATATCTTGGCCACATATACCGCAATGATCGACTTTAGAAAGTATCTTCACGGTAAAGGCTACATTAAAAAACTATGGTAGGGAGGCTTAAGAATGGAACTTAATATTTGTCACCTATATCCAGACTTACTAAACGTTTATGGTGATGTTGGAAATATACTAATCTTAAAATATAGGGCAGAGCAAAGAGGAATAGCAGTAAATGTGTTGAATTGTTCCATTGGCCATACCTTCGAGAAAGAAAAGTACGATATAGTTTTTTTCGGTGGCGGTCAAGACTATGAACAATCTATTGTATCACCAGACTTAATAAATAATAAAAAACACCTCTTACAAGAATACGTGGAGAATAATGGTGTCTTATTAGCTATATGCGGTGGTTATCAATTGCTTGGCAAATACTACACCACCCCAGAAAATGAAAAACTAGAAGGACTAAATATTCTAGATATTTATACCGAAGGCGGTAGTAACCGATTCATAGGTAATACCATTATTCACAACGAGGAATTTAATGAAACCTATGTAGGCTTTGAGAATCATTCTGGCAGAACCTATATAGGTGATTTAACCCCTCTGGGTAAAACAATTTTGGGTTATGGAAATAATGGCGAGGATGGTACCGAAGGCTGTATATATAAAAACACCTTCTGCAGTTACTTCCATGGTTCCTTACTCTCCAAAAATCCCGATTTAGCCGATAGAATAATTCTTCGTGCCTTAGAGAAAAAATTCGGTGTAACAGAGCTAACCCCACTAGATGACAGCTACGAAATTAAGGCACGTGAGCATATACTAGCTTTAGCTAAAAGTTAAAAAAGCTCCTTTGCAGCTTTTAGAGGTCAGAGGTAACACTTCTGACCTCTAGCTTTTTTCATCTATATATAATCCTTCTTTCAATCATCTCCTTCTCTTCCATTTCAGTTATATCATCAAAAGTCCTAAATATGAAATTTTTCTCCTTTAAATATTTTAGTATATCCTCTAAAGATTCCACTGTAGTTTGCTTAGTGCTAGAGTCATGCATTAATACTACAGCAAAATTTGAACTTTCACATTTTTTTATTACACTTTCCCTTATGATACTTTTGGGTACGAATACACTTACAGCGTCTAAAGAGCTCACATTCCAATCCACATAGCGCATATTTTTCTTTTTTAGGGCTTCCCTTATATCAGCCAATACCTTCTCTTTACCCATGGTATTATTTGAGCCACCAGGCATTCTAGTATAGGGAGGTATGTCCTTTCCTGTTATCTCCTTAATAACCTTAATGCATTTTTCTAAATCGGAAAAATACCTTCCTTTACTTTTATATATGTTGTAATCATGAGTATAGCTGTGCGGCAAAATGCACATTCCACTATCCTTCAATTTAGCAATTATATCTTTATTTCTTTCGGCTAAATCTCCTATAACAAAAAAGGTAGCTTTTACCCTGTATTTATTAAGAATTTCTAATATTTTTATAGTATTTTCTGTAGGCCCATCATCAAAAGTTAAAAAAACCTCATTCAAATCCTTCAAAAGCATAAATCTTAATTTTGACTTACCAACCTTTCCTTCATCATTGGTGGGTATTACTGTATAAGGACTCATGAGCTCCTTAGCTTTAAAGCCACTGTATCTGTTATAATTTAGACAAATAAAAAGTAATAGAATTGCTAATAAAATTGTAAGTCCTCTTTTTCTTGTACATACAACTTTTAAACACTTTTCTTTACTAATCATATTATTCATAAGCTCACCTGATTTGTTAAGCCTTGTATGTTTTATAGTAGGATGTCTATATTTATAGGATTGACTAATTCCTAATAAATAAAGGTGGGAATTGTATGAAAAAAGGCTTTAAAGCTCAGAATAACTATATCTTTGCTTTAAAGCCTAATTTGTGCAAATGTCTCTTACTTTTCGTAGCCTTGAGGATGTGATTCATGCCATCTCCAAGCAGTTTCTATAATCTTTTCTAAGGAATTATATTTGGGCTTCCAGCCTAGCTCCTGTATAGCTCTCTCAGAAGAAGCAATTAATACTGCTGGATCTCCTGCCCTTCTAGGAGCTATTTCTTCCTTAATTTCTCTGCCAGTAACCCTTCTAGCTGTTTCTATAACCTCTTTTACTGAGAAACCTTTACCATTACCTAAATTGAAAATGGTACTATCTCCTCCATTTTTCATCCTATCTAGAGCTAATAAATGGGCTTCGCAAAGGTCCATAACATGAATGTAATCTCTAATACAAGTACCATCCTCTGTATTATAGTCATTTCCAAATATCATTATCTTCTCTCTTTGTCCTAGGGCTGTCTGTAATATTAAAGGAATCAAATGAGATTCAGGTCTATGATCCTCCCCTATCTCTCCAGATGGGTGTGCTCCTGCTGCATTAAAGTAACGAAGGGCTGTATATTTGATTCCATAAGCCTCCGCTGACCATTTAAGAATCTTTTCTACCATAAGCTTTGATTCACCATAAGGATTAGTGGGTACAGTCTTGTCATTCTCTTGTATAGGAATAGTCTCTGGTTCTCCATAAGTAGCTGCTGTAGATGAGAATACTATGTATTTGGTACCATAGTCCCTCATGGTTTCCAGTAAATTAATTGTTCCTCCCACATTATTGTTAAAGTACTTTAATGGCTCTACAACACTTTCTCCTACTAATGAATCAGCTGCAAAGTCAATAACTGCTTCAATATTATTTTCGGAAAAAACCTTATTTAAAAAGCTTCTATCTCTCAAATCCCCTTCATATACCTTTTGTCCCTTTACTGCATCCTTATGTCCCTTTTGAAAATTATCTATTATTATAACATCCATACCCTTTTCTACCAATAAGGATACCATATGGCTACCAATGTAGCCAGCTCCACCACATACTAATATAGTCATTACCTTATACCTCCAAGTTAATTTTTGCAACATTATATGAGCTTATAAAAAATAAAAGTTAGCTTATAGCGGATCATCTAACTTCATAGCTAATGTTAAATACTTCAGTGCATCCTTAACTGCACCTAATTTATAATACATATTAGCTATATCCATATACTTGTTAACTTTTTCACTTTTACCCCCATACTTTAAGAGAGCATCTAAAGAAAGATTCATGTACATTTCAGCATCTTCATATTTAGCTCTCTTTTCCAAAAAGATTGCTTTATAATAATAGGCTCTGTCAATATACTTAACATTTCCTGATTGAATTGCATAGTTTAAAGCTTCATCGCATAGTTCTTCTGCTAAATCATATAAGTCATATTCCATTAGAGCCCCAATGGAACCAATGATATAATTAACTCTTATAGCCTCATCACACCTTGAGCATAGTTCCAAGCCTTCTCTGATATATTCTATGGCCTTATCTCTTAGATTCATATGAAGCATAGAGAAGGCAAAATCCAGCTTAGCTTTACCCATTTTTTCTGGATTATCATTATAAAGTTCGTATGTCTTTTTCTCATATTCCATAAACTTATCTTCATTTATAAATATGAAAACTCCAGCTAGTAAATGATATATTTTACCTGCAAACTCATTGTCCTCTATCTGACCTACAAGTGTCTCCAACTGAAAGGTCAGCTTATCAATACAATTAAATTTCTTCATGAAAACATAGCATAATATTTCAAAGTATAAAACCTCAGCTAAACGGATATCATCTTTATAGTTATTGTTCTCAAGTATGTTTTTGGCCATGTTATAGTAAATTATAGCTTGGTCATACTCTTTATAGCTAAACAAATATTTACCCATATCACAGTAATATAGGAAGTAATGCTCATTCTCTCCTGACTTATAGCAAATATGATAATAGGTAGACGTAATATCTAGAATTTTATTAACTTCTCTTCCTTCTAAATAATAAGAGAACAAGATATGGATAAATTCAAAGGCCAAATCATAATAATTGTTTTTCAGTGAAAAATCCAAATTGTACTTTAAAGCATCTTCATAGCCTTCGATACTTTTTTTGCTTTTAAGCATCTTCAGATTTCTCTCAAGCTGAGTTTTAGTGCTCTCAGTTAAATAGTCATAATCTATGTCCAACTTTTTTGAAATATATTGTAAAATTTCCGGTTCCGCCTTAATCTTATCATTTTCTATGCAGCTTAATTTAGAAATTGACAATTTGTCTCCACATATATCCTTTAAGGTTAATCCTTTATATATCCTAGCCCTTTTTATTTTTTCCCCCGTAGCTAGTATCTCCATACTTTACCACCCATCCATTACTCAATATATCTTTTGCATTTATTCTTTAATTATTCCTAATTCCTTAAATATTTCAACACCTTGGTTGAGATATTTGGCTGCTTCCTTGTCTAATTTATTATCAATATAAAACTTACCCAATGTTATAGAAATCTCCGCAGCCTGCTTCAACAATTCCATATTTTGAGCAAAATTCAGGGCTGTTAATAGAGTATGTTCAGCTTCCTTATGATTTCCTTCCAACAAATTAACTCTATATTTTAGGAAATAGTAATTTATTAACCCACTGTTGTCTCCATCTCTAATATTATCAATAAGTTCCTCTAAAACCTTGTTGCAATTATCTAAATCCTTTAATTTGATATAAACTTCGCACAAATTAACTAAGGTTTCACTTAATTTATCGTCATTGTTCTGTTGTCTTATTTCCTTTGCCCTATTTAAATGTACAAAAGACTCCTCAATATTCTCAAATTCATAAAACAAGCGTCCTAGATTGTTTTCAATTTGTCCAATATAATAGGAATCCTCTAGTTCCTTGAAGGTATCTAAAGTCTTCTTGGAATACTTAATGGCATTATCAAGATCTCCCTTTTTATTGTATTCCTCAGCTAATAGCATTAAAGCCTTACCATAGCTTCTCTTATTGCCTAACTGATCAAATTTTTGTTTTGCTAAAAAGGAATAGTTTATTGATTTTTCTATATGTCCTAACTTATAATAGGTCAAGGCAATGTGATAATATATTTCTGCAATAAGCATATCGTTTCCTATCTCATTATCACAATATACCTTTTCTGCCTGTTGGAAATAGCTAATAGCAGAGTGATAGGCTCTTAATTTGTAAGTGACCTTCCCCAAGCTTAGTAGTGTGTTTATAGTATCTTCATACTTATTTAATCGAATAAAAATTGCATTGGCAGACAAGAAGAACTCTTGGGCTGCAGTATACTCTTCTCGCTTATTATGAATCTTACCTTTAAAACAAAGATTCTTAGCCTTTCGATATTCTAAATTATACTTCTCTGCATAGTAAATAGACATATCGATATTTCTTTCTGCAGAGCCTAAGTCATCATCAATCATGCATGCTTCTGCCATATTCTCAAAGTATATACATATCTTTTCTGCCTGATACTCTTCTGTTTCCATCAAATATTCAATAGATGTCTTTAAAGTATCTGCAAGGTATTCTAGCAAGTCCATACTTGGGTTAGACTTTCCGGATTCAACTAAAGATATCTGACCTGGTGTGATTCTGTCTCCGGCTAAGTCCTTAAGGGTCATGTTTAATTCTTTTCGTCTTCTTTTAATTTTTTCACCTAGTGATAATATTTCCATAATCACTCTTCCTTTTCAAAATATACGCAAAAATTTAATTTTATTAAAAAACTATTGATAATTAATTTAATTATACCACATTCTTCACAATTTAGGCAGTAAAATTCTCATGATTTTACCATAAAAAATAGCGACCTTCGTCGCTACTTAGATATGGCATTATTTATCCTCTTCTCTTATCATAACCATTTCTAATACATCTTCTGATTTTAAAATTTCCTTTACTTTATCCATGATTTCTTGGTTTCTTACAAAAAGCTCCTTCATCCTTAACAGCCTTTCCGTTTGGTAATTTAATTTTAACCCTCCTGCTACTTTGGCAAACTCATCTACCATTTCATTATATAAATCACCAGTATGGCTATCAACCTTAACAAAATGTACCTTTATCCCATGTTCATGAACAAGCC
The DNA here is from genome assembly GCA_002385545.1 of Clostridium sp. UBA3947. Taxonomy (GTDB): domain Bacteria; phylum Bacillota; class Clostridia; order Clostridiales; family Clostridiaceae; genus Clostridium_AU. The sequence goes on along the minus strand of DGDR01000173.1, from coordinate 17,597 downwards.
TATTAAACTCTTCAAAGTATTTTCTTGAGGACTCCTCTCTACGTTCCCAGTAGCCAGTTGCATGATAGCAAACACCAGCATAATCATGAAAGATTACAAGCTCCTTTATTTTATTTTCACCACAATACTGAAGCGCCCTTATAGCTGCCTTTAGCTCTCCCCCTATTTGTCGGATGTCTCTCATACTATCATCTTCAGCTACACCATTCTCAATATAGGTTACTATATCCTGCTTAGCTATTAGCAAACCATAAGAGTATTTACCAGTATCTACATTATAGCTACCATCAACATAAGCATGATGTATATCAAGAGGATAAGCATCTATTCCTTTTTTTAATATAGGTTCTTCCTGAGATAAGTAAGCTTCTGCTTCAGCCATTGTTGTAAAACTCTTATACTTTGCTCCCTTAACTCCTTTTATGTACTTTTCACACTCACTCCAAGAATCCAAAATTAAATTTTTTACCTCTTCCCCCTTAACCTTGTCATAGCCTAGTTTAATGGCGTACACTTTCTTGCCCATCTATATGATTCTCCTTTACATTTTGCTGCTCATCTTTATTTTCTTTCTTTTTGGTTGCCTGTGCAAACCATCTAAAAGCATTAATAATATTAGTTATTCCTATTGTATTATATAAAATATCTATCCCCTTTCGTATTACTAGTATTATCTCTTCTTCACCTTCCCAGTTTTCTTTAATAACTTCTTCTGGCACATTGCAAATTATTTTATTTAGAGCATAAAACACTACCGCCAGATCATCTATCTTACCTATTATAGGCAGAAAATCCGGTACTATATCAAAGGGTAATGCAAAATATGCAATTATGGCACCACATATTATTTTTATCTTAGTTGGCACTCTTTTATCCTTAAACAACCTGATAATTAAAGCTATAAAATCCGGCAGAAGCATTATGTATGGTATTAATATTTTGTTCTTTTCAGGTACCTTTTTCTCTATCTCCTGTCTGAATTCAGTATATTTATCCTCTTGCTGTAACACTACAGTAGAATTTGAATTGTCTCCCTCTTCAATTTTTAAGGGCTCTTTCTCCTCTGGTACTGCTTGTCCTTTAATACATAAGTTTATTTGCTTTACTACAATGTACACCTTGTCCTCAAATAATTGAATGTTATCCAATTTAAATCCTAGCTTTATAGGCAGCTTCGATAAGAGTTTAGGTATATCTACGTCTACAACAGCTCCATTAGCGGTAATACCTAGCTCCTTCACTGTCTTAATGAGCTTTTTTAACAACAAGTTTACAAGCCACTTAAATACTGGTAGCTTTGCTACTTGTACTTTTTCAACAATGAAAGAAACACTTTCATCTCTAACACTAAGAAGACTAAGCTCTATCTTAAAAGAAATTCTAAGAATTTTTTTATAACTGCCCTTTATGTATATATGCTTGTCAATATTTATAGCATCAATAGCTAATCCTGGTACCTGCACAAAATCTTTTATTATACTTTCTATATCCTCTGTACTTAAAGTAAAAGTTACTTCACTTATGTTCACTGTAACACCTCATTTATTTGTATATTCAACTTAAAGTTTATGTCTAGCCAATAAAAGCCATAATTCTATTATTACTAGAATTACCTGCCTACATGTCCTTATATTACCTCTATATCTATATATCTAAATATAAGTATACAATAAAAATTATTAATAGTGAATTTTCATCCAAGAATTACATTAGTAATTTTTATGAAGAAAAATAGACATTAGATAAAAAAGGTCTATAATAATATTATGTAAACCAACTTGAAAGGAGATAGATGGATTATTATGAATAAACATAAGAAAAAATTCATTATAATTCCTATAATTACTGCCCTAATTTCCATTATTGCCATACTCGCTGTAAATTTAAACAGCGATTCTAATAAATTTAAGAGTTATTCTGAATTTAATCAGGATATAGAGGCTGAAAAGATAGCTACGGTATACTTAACCAATGCCTCTAAAATTAAGGTGCTACTTAAAGACGGTACAAGCTACAAGACTGACAATCCTAGAAGCGACACTTTAAAAGAGGATTTATTGCTTGAACATATCAAGGTAGTTGAAGGCTCTGGTAATGAATTAATGGATATTTTACCATCAGTTACTTTAGCCTTGTCTATGGTAGCTCTTCTACTATTCTTTATGAAGTCCGGAACCATTCCCTTAAAAAAGTATGCCTCTGTAGACGCTCTAGATGTAAATGCAGCGGAAAACTTCAAATACAATTTTAACAGTGTAGCTGGTAATGAAGAAGCCAAGGAAAGCGTAAAGGATATAGTTGATTTTCTAAAGAACCCTGAAAAGTACGGAGCATATGGCGCAAGAATGCCAAAGGGAATCATTCTTTATGGTGAGCCTGGTACTGGTAAAACCCTATTAGCAAAAGCAGTAGCAGGCGAAGCAGGTGTTCCTTTCTATGCTATGTCTGGTTCAGACTTTGTGCAAGTATACGTAGGGGTTGGTGCTAGCAGGATAAGAAGTCTCTTTAAAAAGGCTAAGGCAAACGGAAAAGCTGTTATATTCATCGATGAAATTGATGCAATAGGTAAAAAAAGAGATTCAAACAAGGCTGGGGGAGGCTCCGACGAAAGAGATCAGACCTTAAATGCTCTATTAACTGAAATGTCTGGCTTTAATGATAGTGACGGCATAGTAGTAATAGCTGCTACTAATAGACTCGATATGCTAGATTCCGCCTTGCTAAGACCTGGTAGATTTGATAGACACATCGAAGTTACCCTTCCAGATGTGGCGGCCAGAGAAAAAATCTTAAACTTACACTTAAAAAATAAACCTACCAAGGATTTAGATATAAAACAATGGGCTCAAAAGACCTCCTATTTCTCAGGTGCAAAGCTCGAAAGCTTGGTTAATGAAGCAGCTATTCTTGCCTGCAAGGATAACAGCGAATACATTCTTGAGGAGCATATGGATAAGGCCTTTTCTATTGTAGTAGCAGGCCATGAAAAAATCGACCGAACCTCTATTAAGGAGAAGGACAGAGAAATTACCGCTTATCATGAAGTAGGACATACATTAGTAAATATGTGTATGCTACCAGAAGATAAGGTTTCAAAGGTTACTATAATTCCTAGTACAAAAGGAGCCGGTGGATACACTTTAAGTATTCCAGAAGATAATATGTATCACAATGCAGAATATTTAAGAAGAAGAATTATGGTTCTCTTTGGTGGTAGAGCTGCCGAAGAAATTATATTCGGTAAAGATTATGTTACTACAGGCGCCTATAATGATATAAAGCAGGCTACTAACATAGTTGCAAAAATGGTAACAGAATATGGTATGGGCAACACCTTAGGATTATTAAGTTTAAATGAAATAAATAATTCCTTTAATGCTAGCTCTAATGAACTTTTAGATGAGTGTAAGGCTTTAACGGAGAAATTATATGAGGAAACAAAGGAATTATTAATGAAAGAAAGAAATAGACTTGAAAATATTACCAAAGCTTTATTAGAGAAAGAAACTCTTTATTATGAAGATTTAATAAAGATGTAAAGCCACCCATTCCTTAGTTAAAATAAATAGTAAAATATTAAGGTTTGATTTCGATAATCTACAAAATCAAACCTTCTTTTATTATAAAAATTCCATCAAATCTTTAATTTTATCCTTTTAATAGATCGCTTTTATTGATTTAATTGATTCTTTAATTTAGGATCTGTTATTTCGCTTGACACTTTAGTTTTATAGTTAAAACATTTATTTATTTCCATGGTATCAGAACTACTGTACCAGTAATAAATATTTCCTTCTTCATCGTATTTAAATTTATGACTATAAATCTCAAGTTCAGCATATTTTTGTAGGCTTGTACCGTTGAATTTATATATATACATTCTACATAGTATATTTGTAGTAGTTTCTATAATATAGATATCTATATCATTATCAGTTTTATCAAAGTCTGCTACTGAAACAAATACTCCATCATTGAAAATACTTTCAAATATAACTTCTTCACTATTTATTTTCAAATATAATCTCACAGGTCTGTTTTGATAAGCCTGCTGGATTTTCATATCTTCCTTGGTAACTAATAGCCTATATTTTTCACTATGCCCCGGTAATTGGATATCTACAGAACCTCCATTTCCATAATCCTCGTTATCAATAGAGTTTTTTATCACCAGCTCTTTTTTCTCTTCTGTTTTCTCTTCTGTTTTCGGTTCTTCTTTTACTGGTTCCTCATCTACTGGCTTTTCTTCAGATTTTTTTTCATCTTTTACTTCCTTATCAGCAGATATAGATTGATTAGTAGGAGTTTTATAAAAAATATCTTTTATACTATTAACTCCCTTAAACAATATAATTATAACTAATGCAACCACAGCCACAGGAACAACTATTTTAAAGGGAACCTTTCTATTCATACGGTTTAAAACTACAAAAAATTTTTCATACCATTTTCTATCTTCCTTCATACTCTCACCTATTTTCCTCCAACACCTTTCTGACATTTCTACCGTAAATTTTAAATTATAGTCTACTTCCTCAGCCCAATTTCGAAGATCATTATCTAAACTCATATATATGCCCCCTCCTTAACCAACTCTGTGTTAAGCTTTTTCTCTATGGCCCTTTTCGCTTTAAATAGCCTACTTTTCACTGTACCTTCAGAGCAACCTAATATATCTGCTATTTGCTTAATGGTCATATTGTTATAATAAAACAATATTATACAAGTTTTTAACTTTTCTGATAAGCTGTTAATTATCCTATCCAACTGTTGGTTTCTTTCTTCTGTTAATAACCTCTCATCTGGTTGAGCATAAATATCCGTATCATATATTTGATACATATCCTCCTCTTCAGTTACTACCGCCTTAGAATTCTTTCTAAAATATTCATTACATCTATTAATTGTAATTTTATATAACCAGGATTCAAAAGCTTCTGCATATTTTAACTTATATATTTTTTTATATACTGTTATAAAAACTTCTTGCACTATATCTTCTGCACCCTTTTCATCTCTTAGCATTAGGTAAGCTGTTTTAAAGATTTTACCTTTATACTTATCATATAATTCCCTAAAAGCCCTTTCGTCACCGTCAATTGACTTCTTAATAAGTTTTTCAATTAACTTCTTTTCCAAATTATTTCTTTCCCCCCTTTTATCATTCTATAAATAAGATGATATATAAGCAAAAATGGTTTACTATTTTTTCCATAAAAATATTTTTTTGTACAAGTTAAGTTACCTAAAAATATATTAAAAGGTAGCTATAAATTAATCTAGCTACCTTTTTTACACTGATTAAATTATTTTATTTTTCAACTACTTTCTGATCTAAAGCTGCAGTAATAAGCAGCCCTCCTATTAGCCCTCCAATATGACCGGCATTATCTATATTACTAATTGAAAAGCCAATTATTAAATTGATGGCTAGAACCTGAAAAATACTTTGTAAGAAGGTTCTTCTAATGGTGTTTTTTCTTTTTAGAGCAAATACTATACAGGAGCCTAATAGACCGAAAATAGCTCCAGATGCTCCTACTGAAAGTATAGAGGGCTTTAAAAACAAATAACTAAAGAAAGAACCAACTATACCAGAAAAGAAGTAAATCACAGCTAATTTATATTTACCATATACCTTTTCTAAAATGTTACCTAAGAGCCATAAGTTATACATATTCATCACTATATGTAATAATCCACCATGTAAAAACATTGCGGTAACTAATCGATAATATTCTCCTAGGTCAATTAAGGGCACAAGTATAGCACCAAAATCACGTAATACATATATATTAATATCAAAAATGCTCTTGGAAGCTATCGCTGTAATAATAAATATTATTACATTAATTGCTATAATTAAATTTGTTATAGTGAAAATAGAAGCTTTAGGTTCAGCTTGTATCCTTTTTTGGTTTTCTAAAAAGGCAAAAACTCCTTGAAGGATATTAGTATATCCTATCTGCTGAATAAGGCTTAGGTCTTCCATATCAATTTGAACCACCGCCGAAGCTACTACAAAATCACTATGAATGGCTGTTTCATCTTTGGTTATAACCCCATCCTTAACCGAAGATTGCACAATAATAGTAAGGCCAATTCCCCTATTTCCTACATAAGACTTATTAATATGTTCTCTGAGCTGTTCTTTAGTGAGCTCATAATTGTCCCTATCAGTGACTACCATGATTTCATCCAGCTGTCCTACGGTTCCTTGAACCATCCAGGTTGTTTGATTTTGCTTGTTTTGACCAAGCTCATAGACTTTAAATTGGCCAGAGGATAAAAAATAATTTATTAAATCCCTTTGAAATTTCTCCTTCAAAATATCACACCTTTTTAAGACATTTCTAATAATAAGCGCAAGAGATTCAGCAGGGCTGAATCTCTTAACTATTAATTTATATTATATTCTAACAATGATTTTCCATCATATCAAGCAATTCAGAAAATCTTTTAATTGTGTCTTCTAGCGGCTTCGGAGTAGTCATATCCACTCCTGCCTTTTTTAATATATTAATTGGATAATCACTGCCGCCAGCTTTTAAGAAACCTTTGTATCTTTCAACAGCTGCTTCCCCTTCCTCTAAAATAGCTCTTGCAAAGGAGCTAGCTGCTGCATAGCCAGTAGCGTATTGATAAACGTAAAAATCAGAATAGAAATGTGGAATTCTAGACCATTCCATATCTATTTCCTTATCCACTACCATATTAGGACCAAAGTATTTTACATTAAGGTCATGCCAAATCTTGCAATATTCCTCTGCTGTCAGTGGCTTACCCTCCTCAATGGTTTCATGAGAAATCAATTCAAATTCTGCGAACATTAATTGCCTAAATACTGTAGTTCTGATTTGCTCTAGTTCTTGATTTATTAAGTATAGCTTCTTTTTCTCATTGGTTTCCTTCTCAATTAAATGGTGTATGAGTAGAGCTTCATTAGTAGTTGAAGCCACCTCAGCACAGAATAAGGTATAGTCTGCATAAATAAATGGTTGATGCTTTCTTGAGTAATAGGAATGAATTGAATGTCCCATTTCATGGGCCAAGGTAGATACGTCGTTTAGCTCATAATTATAGTTTAAAAGCACATAAGGCATAGTATCGTAACAGCCCCAGGAATAAGCTCCACCTCTTTTACCCTTGTTTTCATACTTGTCTATCCAACCACTATTTACTCCTTCATCGAAGATAGATAAATATTCTTCTCCTAGTGGTTTAAGTCCTTCCTTAACTATTTTAACAGCTTCATCAAACTCTATATGTTCTTTTTCAATTTCTATCAGAGGCACATATAGGTCATACATATGAATTTCATCTAAGCCTAAAAGTCTTTTCTTAATATCCACATACCTATGCAATACGGAAAGATTCTTGTTAATTGTATCTATAGCATTATGGTACACTTCTACTGGAATATCATTGGGTTTTAATGAGCTTTCCAGTGCAGAATTATACTTTCTTACCTTAGAATTAAAAATAAAATTCTTTAAAGAGGATGTTAATGAAACTGCTAAAGTATTTTTATACTTTTCATAAGTGTTAAAGAGAGCTTTAAAAGCTGCTTCTCTAACCTTTCTGTCCTTGCTTCTAATAAAGCCTGCATAATTTACTTCAGTAAGCTCCACATCATTTCCTTCTTCATCCTTAATAACTGGGAAGGTCATGTCAGCGTTAGTAAGCATTCCATAAATATTATGTGGTGCATCCAAACAGTCTGATACCTTTGCTAATAATTCCTCTTCTGCCTTGGTTAAAGTATGAGGCTTAGCCTTTAAAATATCCTTTAGCATAAAATCATATAGCTTTAGCTTTTCATTTTCTGCTATAGCCTTTTCTATAGCACCCTCAGGTAATGCTAAAATTTCAGGTACGAAAAAGGCTTGATAACCTCTAAGCTCAGATAAATAGGTATCTATTCTATCCTTCAAACCCTGATACTTAGTATTGGTAGTATCCTCATCATATTTTAAATGTGCATAAATAAATAACTTTTCTGCTGTTCTATTAACCTTCTCACTGAGAGTTAAATAATCTAGTAATAAATCTGCCTTTTCCAGCTTACCGGCATACTCTTTAAGCTTTGGCGCTTCCTGCTTTAAGCTTTCGAAATCCTTCTCCCAGAGCTCCTCTGAGCTATATATCTTACTTAAATCCCACTTATCCTTAGCATCAATTTCAGCTCTTGTTTTAGTCTTTTTTGCTTCTGTCATATCTATTCTCCCTTCATTACTACATTTAATCCTTGTATTCCTCTTCCCTACCTTCTATAGCTTTAAAAGCACCTTCTAATTCACTTTTTATTAATTTGCACAATTCTGAAATTTTTGATTCCATTTCTGAATAATCTTCTATTAGTTTAAACTTCACATGCCAGGTAGGATTATATTCATCTTCATCAAAGCTTATATCAAAGCCATGATTTTCAAAATTCTCTTCAGAGAAGTTATCATAGATGGCGGAGTATTCCCAATCCTCCACATCCTTTCCTGTATCAAAGGTAATATGTACAATGCCCTCTTCACAAAAGGCCTTTGTAATATATTCAGCTCCGTCTTCTACCTTATAGCTGCCTATTTCCTTTACAAGCATACCACTTTCCTTGTCTCTTTCCATTAAAACGATAGATGAAAAATCCAAATTAAATCATCTCCTTAATCTATATTTGTAGTCTAATGAATATATTATAATAAAAGTTTCCATATAAGAATCCAATAAAATTTCGTAAATATTACTAGGAGGTTTTTATGAGTTCTATTCATAAAAAAACTGTATTTATAGCCATTTTTATTAGTATTTTAATTTCTGCTGCCTATTATAACTATAGCACCTATCAGAAAAAAGATATTTCATACGTTGTTGAGCAAAAGCTTACTAAGGGACTATTTAATAAGTATAAGCTAAAGTCAATTACTTCTACGGAGCTAAAGTATTCTGACGAAATCTTGGCCATAGTATCTGTTACTGGTACCTCCAAAAATTCTAATGGCAGCTCAGTGGCCTACAAAGTATTGTTAGAGAAGAGTAGCAACGGTAGCTGGAAGGTAAAAGAAATCTATCCTGTTAAATAATTTTTTCATTATTTTGCTGGCAACTCTTACAAACACCTTTAATGTGAATTTCATGCTCCATCATAGTAAAGCCTGTTTTACTTTTAATTATCTCTTCCAACATTTTAAATGGGCATTCCAATTCTATTAACTTATGACACATATTACACTCTATAGTATGATTGTGATGATCCTTTTTAATAGAATAATTATACTTTCTATCACCAAGGTCAAACTTTTCTACTATAGCTTTTTCTTCAAAAACATCCAAGGTTCTATAAACAGTAGAAAGATTGATGTTATAATTACCTTCACAGCATTTTTCATAAATATAATCAGCACTAACCGCTGTATCAGCCTCATTTAATATCTGTAGAATAACCTTTCTAGCAAAAGTTACTTTAAGCTTATTATTCTTTAAAAGCTCTGTATTTGTCATCCTATCTCACCTTCACATATTCCTTTAGAACATTATATCACAAATAAATATAGCTTTACAAAACTATCTATAAAGGCTATATCAATTACTTGCCAAACTAAAGGATACCTTTCCCCATAACTAAAACTAGCATCAAAAAGTGAAAAAGTGCTATCGCACTTTTAGAAGTCAGAGGTCAGAAGTCAGACATTAAAGAAATCTTTTCTATTTTACATTCAAACCAAGCTAGAAATTTAGCGCCTTATCGGGCTGAAAATTTTATAATTTTCTATAGACTTAGATGTTGGAAGCTAGTTATCAGAACATTATTGCTACAGCCATTTACCCTAAAAACATCATTTTTAATCCAAAAAATACCAACATTATTCCTCCTATGTAGTCTGCATATCTTGCAACTATAGATATCTTTTTCAGATGTTTTGCTATAACAAAGGCAAGTAAAGACATAATTAAGGTAACTGCTCCAATCACTATTGTATACATTAGAATTGAGGAAATACTATCTATTAAACCTAAAGCTGTAAAGCCAACCACTAAAGCATCTATGCTTACAGAAGCACCTAATATTATGTACATTTTCCGAGAAAACAGAATACATTGTTCCTTATGTTCCATTCCATCGTTAATCATTATTACTCCTACGATAGCAATAACAACACCACCAAAGACCTCTGGAAGGGAGCTTATATACGTAACAAAATAATAACCAGCTATGCTTCCTAAAAATGCAAACAGAAATTGAAAAAATCCAAAGGAACCACTAAAAATCAACTTACTTTTATATTTTATTTCCGGATTTAATCCAATGCTCAAGGCAACGCCAAAGGCATCTAGGGACAAAGCCAAGGCAATTATAAGCAAGCTAAAACAGTCCAATGATAACACAACCTTTCAAAACAGTATATATTCAAGTTTATAACTAACAAGTTCAAATTTTCCATAATAAATTTATATGCAATCTCCTATTTTTTATTATATTTTTAGAGATTAAGCCAATTTGATTTTACTCTTTCTTTCCCAATTTCTGCAAAAATTAGAGCATCATATTTAATTAATTGTGTTATACTATATCCTTTTTTTTATCCTTATACTATACATTTTGATTTTTTTATGTATAATATTTAGTGTGTTATAAAGTATTACTCTCGGAGGTTAAAAAATATGAAACGATGTATAATTGCACAATCCGGCGGACCTACAGCGGTAATTAACGCTAGTGTAGCCGGTCTTTTAATGGAAAACAAAATCAAGGGATATTATGACGAAGTTCTTGGTGGTATAAATGGAATTGAGGGTATACTAAAGGAAAACTTTATAAACCTTTCTCTTATGACTGACGAGGATATAACAAGATTTAAGTACACTCCTTCTTCAGGCTTAGGTTCCTGTAGGTATAAGCTTAAGGATCCAACAGAATCTACTGATGAATATAAAAGACTCTTTGAAATATTGGACAAACATCAAATAGACACCTTCTTTTATGTAGGTGGCAACGACTCCATGGACACTGTAAATAAATTAAGCCAATATGCTAAAGAACACTCTATTGATAAGCGAATTATAGGTATTCCTAAAACTATTGATAATGACTTACCTATTACAGACCACTGTCCTGGTTACGGCAGCGCAGCAAGACTAATAGCAACCATAACTTTAGAAACTTACTTAGATTCTACAGTATATACAAACAACGGTATATTCATATTAGAAACCATGGGCAGAGACACCGGTTGGCTAGCAGCAAGCGCTGCTCTTGCCAAGCTAAATGGAAAGTCTGTGGCAGATTTTATATATCTTCCTGAGGTTCCTTTTGATGAGGACAAATTCCTTAAGGATACAGAAAGAGTATTTAAGGAAAAAAATCATGTTTATATTGTAGTTTCTGAAGGTATTAAAAACTCTGACGGAAAATATATTTCAGAAATTCAGCCCCTAGGTGAACATGATAACTTTGCCCATGCGCAGCTAGGTGGTGTAGCTGGCTATCTAAAATCCTTGATTATTAATGCTGGTATCACTTCCAGGGTAAAAACTCTTGAATTAGGTGTTATGCAACGCTGTGGTATGCATATAGCCTCCCATGTTGACATAGAGGAAGCTGCTGAAGCTGGAAAGGCTGCCCTCAACTATGCTAAGGATGGCCATAGTGGCTACATGGTTGGAATAAAGAGAACCTCAAATGAACCTTATAGCAGCCAGATGTTTCTTATAGAGGCTTCAGAGGTTTGCAACAAGACAAAATATTTCCCTGTAAACTGGATTAATGCAGAACATAACTTTGTATTACAGGAAGCTGAGGACTATATTAGGCCCTTACTTCAAGGACCAAATAGTGAAGAAGCTATACCAAATTATTATAAAATAAAAAAATAACCTAAGAACTAATATTGAGTAAGTAAAAAGGCTTTTCTCAAGCTTAGCTGAGTAAAAGCCTTTTTATCTTTTAGTAGTGCCTTATCAGCCGCTTTAACTCAGAAACTAGTCTATCTACTTCGCTTTTAGTATTATATAAGCCAAAGCTTACTCTTACCATGCCTGGCTTTTTATGCTCTGGCAAATATCTATAATGTTCTATTTCCTTTGGCGTTAATTTCAATAATCTTTGTACATAGGGCTGTGCACAGAAGCAACCATTTCTTACACCAATAGCGCTTTCTTCAGATAGTACTTTTGCTATTTCACTATGGGGTATGCCATGAACAATAAAAGGGATTATACCTACTCTTTCAGTGCATTTATGATAACAACCATACAGGTGAATAAAAGGTAGGCTCTTTAAACGATTAACGGCATAGTTCATTAGTTCCTTTTCATTATCTCGAATTGTATCCATTCCAATTTTAGTTAGTTCTTCAATGGCTGCAACTAGGGCTACTACTCCAATAATGTTAGGACTACCTGCCTCCTCCTTAAAAGGAGGGTCATCCCAATCTACACTATAGCGGGTCACTACCTGTACCGTTCCTCCACCCTTATATTCTGGTGCACCTCTTTCAAAGCTTTTCTTTGGTCCCACAATGGCTCCAATACCAAAGGGTGCATACATTTTGTGGGCTGAAAACACTACAAAATCTATGTGTTCAGCACAATGGTCTGGCTTCATATTAATAGGTGCATGTGGTATTAGTTGAGCAGCATCTACAATTATCTTAGCTCCATACATATGGGCTAAATAGGCTATTTTATGAATATCATTAACGTACCCCGTAACATTAGATGCGCCTGTTACCGTTACAAATTTCACCCTACCCCTATATCTCCTTAGCTTCTGTTCTAAATCCCATAGGCATAATCTACCTTGCTCATCAATTTCTACATAGTCTACCTTACATTTATCACGCCAAGGTAAATCATTAGAATGATGCTCCATCCAAGTAGATAGCACCACCCACTCCTTATTTTCAATTAATCTGTAGGATAGCTTATTCAATCCCTCAGTAGTATTCTTTACAAAGATAACTGTATTACTTTTTTCTTCAGCACCAAGAAACCTTAAAACCTTATGCCTAGCTTCCTCATAAATCTTAGATGATACTTTAGATTTATATCCAGTACCTCTATGGATGGAAGAATACCAAGGAGAGAATTTTACAATAGAATCAATAACAGAAACAAAAGGAGGTGTAGTAGCAGCATTATCAAAGTTTATATATCTTAACTTTCCTTTTCTTACTGGCACTTCTTTATTTAATCCCACTATAAGTTTTCTGTATTTTTTATTTAATTGTGTAGTACTCATTACACTCCACCTCTTAATCATTTTATTAAGCTGTGAACTATGTTGTGCTATATTGTTTTCTTATGTTTTAAATTTATTTAAGAGGTATTAGTCAACAATTTGTACTTTTTACATAGTATGTTAATGTAGTTCTTAAAAGCATTTTTATATTTAAAGGAGTGAATACCTTGTTTTATTGTCCTTATGAAAACTATATGCGCCAAACAGCTACAGCCTCTCCTACATCACATTATAGGCTATTACATGCAGCCCCTGGCACTGGTCCTGTGGACGTACATGTTAATGGTAAAATAGTAGCTCGAAATTTAAGATACTTAAACTTTACCAACTATTTCTCAGCACCAAGCGGAGTATATAGCATAAAAGTATATCCAGCAGGTAAAAGTTCTGAACCCTTAATAGATACAAAACTTCAACTGGTTTCTGGCTCTATATATACATTAGCTACCGTAGGTGACCCTGACAGCATTGGACTACAGCCTATATCCGAACCATTACCTGGTCCTACACCAAACTACGCTATGGTCAGATTCGCTCACTTAGCTCCTGGAACTCCAGAGGTAAATATAACCCTTCCAGATGGAAAAAAGCTTTTCTCTAATGTAAGTTATAAGGAGCTTACTGAATACATCCAGCTAGCTCCTGGTAATTATGGTATCGAAGTTATTAGTGCTGCTAATAATAAAAGAATATTAATAGTCCCACGAATTAATCTTCAGGCAGATAAAATTTATACTATCTATGCTGTTGGTAAACTAAATGCCAATCCCCCTTTGCAAGTACTTATTCCTCTTGATGGATCAACCTATTTAAGATATTAGCTAATAGGACGTTGATAATTAAAAAGTCTACTTACATTCAATAAATATAGATGCAAAAAATAAAAGGTAGCTATGGAAAGTGCTTTTTACCATCACTTTCTCAAAGCTACCTTTTTATATTTTATTATAGTTATGTTTTGATGCAGTTTATTTAAGTTTTGCAATTAAAAACATGGTTTTCATTCCTAAGGCTGTAAACTTTTCTTCATATTCAGTTACTATATTCTTGTCAAAGCCACTATTGTGTAAATCATAGGTTATATACTTGATTTCAAAGCCACTTTCCTCAAAATAGACAATAGAATCATTAAACAAGCCTTGGTCATCTGTTTTAAACCAAATTTCTGAGCCAGGCTTCAAAAATCCCTTATAAATTCTTAGAAAGTTACTGTGAGTTAACCTTCTCTTATTATGCCTGAGCTTGGGCCAGGGATTGCAAAAATTAATATATATTTTTGATATTTCATCCTTATCAAAAATATCCCCTACCCAATTTATATTTAAAGGTATTAATTTCACATTGTTCAATTCCTTCTCTACAACTTTCCTAACGGCATATACTAATACTTCATCCTTTAAATCTATTCCAATATAGTTTATATCTCTATTTGCCTCTCCTTTTGTAGCAATAAACCTTCCTCTACCACAGCCTAATTCCAAATGAATAGGATTATTGTTGTTGAATACTTGCTGCCATTTTCCTTTATACTCCTTAGGCTCTATGATTACACAAGGACTTTGCTCCATTTCAGGTCTTGCCCACCATTTTTTTCTTAGTCTCATCCTTCATCCTCCGTCTATTTTTAGTCCCTTAGGTTCCTGCCAGTTAAATTTAAGAATACTGTTTCTAAATCAGGAATCTTGCTTTGAATGTTATTTATTTGCACATTTTTTCTCATTAAATAAGCTAATATATCATTTAAATTGTTGTTCCTTTTCCATGAGCTAATTCCAATATTGTTGCCTTTTATACTAGTTGAAATAACTCCTTGAATAGTCTTAAGTTCCTCTTCTCTAATCTCCTTTGTAGAGGATACAGTTATTAAATAATTGCTAACTTCAGTAATTGTAGACTTTAACTGGTCATTAGTTCCCTCTGCTATGAGTTTGCCATGATCTATAATTCCTATTCGGCTACATATTTCCTCTACTTCCTCCATATAATGACTGGTATAAATTATTGTGCACCCCATTGAGTTCAACTGTTTTACTGACTGTAGTATATGATTTCTCGATTGTGGATCTATACCAACAGTAGGTTCGTCCATTATTATAAGCCGGGGCCTATGGGCTATAGCACAGGCTATATTCAACCTTCGTTTCATTCCTCCTGAATATCTTTTGGGAAACTCCTTGGCCTTTTCAGTTAAACCTACGAATTCCAAGGCTTGGGCCACTGCTTCCTTTAGCCTTCTGCCCCTTAAACCATAGAGGCTGGCAAAAAAGCTAACATTTTCAAAAGCAGTTAAGTCCTCGTATATAGCTAAATCTTGGGGAACTATACCAATATTCCTTTTTATATTATGAAATTCCTTATCAATATCCATATCAAAAATTCGAACACTGCCATCGTCTTTCTTTAATAAGCCGCTAATAATATTTATGGTAGTGCTCTTTCCTGCACCATTTGGTCCTAATAATCCGTATATCTCTCCTGGATATATGGACAGGCTGAGATTATTTACAGCTATTACTTGCTTATATTTTTTTGATAACCCTTCAATACTTACAATCTTCAATATAAACCATCCTCTATTTAAAATATTCAACTAGCTTATATTAGTAAATTTCCAATAGATATCAGTAAAGAATAAATTTTTTCTGCTGGCACCAAAACTATATACTTAAATAGTGGAGTCACCATAAATAAAATCAAAATGAATAATTGATATTGACCATATTTATACTTAAATTCAGCAAACTTAGAAGGAAATAAATCCTCAAGTATATGGAAGCCATCTAGTGGTGGAATAGGTATTAAATTAAATATAAAAAGCATAATGTTATATTTAACTATAGCATTTATCATTAATAAGAGTACCATTGCTAGCTTTTCATTTGGAATAACAGGTACAATATAAAAGATATATAAAAATAGAATAGGAGTAAAAATCACTGCCACAATAAGATTAGATATAGGCCCTGCTATAGACACCTTTAAATCATCCATCCGATAATTTTTATAAGCATAAGGATTGGTTTGCACTGGTTTTGCCCAACCAAAGCCAACAAGGATAATCATAATCAAGCCCATAGGATCTATGTGAGCTGCAGGATTTAAGGAAAGTCTTCCCTGAAATCTTGGTGTTTTATCTCCTAACTTATCAGCTACAAATGCATGCGCAAATTCGTGAATAGTAAAGCCTATTATTAAAGCCGGTAAAATTATTGGTATTTGTTTTAATCTATCAATTATATCCATTACTTATCATTTCCCCTCGTTATTCTTTAAATCTTTAAATTGAATTTTAATAAGTGAATTATCATTAATTACAAATATTCCTTCCTTATAAACACTCATTAGCTTTCCTTCGTACATATAAGATGTATTTTCTCTTAGGTTAATAAGTTCCTTTGACTGAGGATTATTTATATATATACTTCCTTGGCTGTCCACAATAATATTGTCAACACTGGTAGCAGGTTCTATTTCTATAGGCTGCCAGCTACTTTTATCCTCGAAAAGATTTTTATAATATATAGAACTTACTTTGTCTTGTTCCTCTTCAGCCATGTAAATATTCCCTTCAGTATCTATATTAATAACCTTTCCTTCAAGCTTATCTCTATTTACTTCCTTCTTGCTACCTGTAATATAATACTTTCCACTTTTCTTATCCTCATACAATATCTTATCTTCCTGCCCTGTATACTTAATATAACCAATATTTTTAGTTACAGTAGAAAGCTTATTAACTTCGTCTCCTATGAAATAAATTTCACTATCACCATTAGTATAAACTATCTTTACAACTAAGTCACCTTCTCCGATAAAATCCAAGTCCTCTACTGTTATATTGCTTCCAAGCCAGCTTAAGTCCTTAACATCATTTCTAGCTTCTAAATCTGCATCGTAAGCTACTAATTTTAAGCTGCTTCCTCCCTCTCTTAGACTTTGCTGGGCTACTACTAATTTATTTTTATTTGGATGCCACTTGTAAATATTAATAACACTGTTGTCAAATTCTAATTTTCTTCTTATTCCCGTTTGTGTATTTATTACAAATAAATTATAATTATTATAGTAAGAACTATATTTGCCATTATAAGAACTTTTAATTTCATCTACATTGTTTGGTACAAGAACCTTGAGGGTATTTTCTTCCTTATGCTTAGATTTTATATCATCTGAGTTAAAAAAATTAAGGGATTTTAACTTGTAATTATTTAAATAAAGCAAAAAAACTAGTTGAACAAATAGACCTATTATTACAAAAACAACGAACTTTCTCCATAACTTCATAGCGGCCTCCATAGTTAGACTCTATATCTTACATATATATTATTATAACATCAATTATTGTAGCTGTCTCTTATACACATCT
>DGDR01000051.1 GCA_002385545.1 Clostridium sp. UBA3947 | reverse complement strand
ATTTATATTTTACACTAAACAACTTCAATCCAAAGAGCCCTAGGTGATGTAGCTTTAAATCTTCTTCCTAAAACTTTATAAAGCCCATTTCTTAGTTCCAATCTGTCTGACTGCATGTACATCTGTAAAATCATTGCATCCTTTTCTGTGTCTAAATCTTCATAGCCACAATCTATAGTTGGTAAATCTCTTTGCTCCTTAATTACTCTTTCATTGATTTCTTTAGCAGTAAATAGGGGCTCCTTGTATCCTTTTTTGAAGAACATAACTCGGATATTACTCATGGCAACATCTCCTAAATAGTTTTATATGAGATAATCAGGTTACCTTAAAATAGATCTTGATATCTGCATATTACAATACTTATATATGCATTGGACTAAAATAGGGTTCCAAATTTAGTTATTATACTTCAGATTAAATACTTGTTATTTAATAATTATTATTGACAACTTTTTAGTTTACTGTTATTATGTAAGTAAGATATGAATTAACCAACATCCCCTCATGTTGCTTAAAACACTTATGAGAAAAGACCTTATAAGGAAGCTCTTGTGCTAGCAGGGGCTTCTTTTATTTTCTTTATATCCAATATAGCATTTCCTTGAAAAAAATTGCTTTCTTTATTTGTAAACATTTATATCCAAATTTTACAACACTTCCTTATTTTGACATTTATGTAATCTCCCATTAAAATCGTTATTGAATACTTTAGGTAATAAACTAGGAAGGGAGGATTTCAATGAAAAAAATTATACCTTTAACTTTAGGCGCTATTTTACTCATAGCTGGTATCACTATACCATTTACTGCAAAAGCAGATACTGACTTAGTGCCTTACAAAATTTCCATCAAGGGTGACTATTATAGGGATCGTTATGTAGATAGCGTAATCCTACACTACGGAATTAACGGCTGGCAGGATATTAAGGACGTAAAGATGGACACAAGGTTTTTAAGCTATCCAGATGACATGTACTATGAAGCTACTGTATATGTTCCAAGAAACTCTACCATAGACTATGCCATTAAGTACAACCTAGGTAGTCAAGGTATACATTGGGACAATAATGGTGGTAAGGACTATCATATCCCTGTTGGCAATGGAAATGTAGATACCGTTACATATACCATAGAAATAAGCGATGTTTATCTTAAGCCATTGCATGAATATGAGAGTTCAAATAAAGAAATAAAACCCTATAAAGTTACTCTTCATTATGGAACAAACGGTTGGAAGGATCCTAAGGACATAGAAATGACTAGAGTATGCTATAATAATAACGGCTCTATAAGTGAGATAGTTTATAAGGCTACTATTACTGTTGCAAAGGACGACGTAATAGACTTTGCTTATTATGTTGATAGAAGCGTCTATAATGAGCCTAGCAAGTGGTATAATAATAATGGTGCCAACTGGCGTGTTTCTCAGGACACCGCAAATGCTGCAGGTTACTTCTTTGTGAAATGCCAGAATTAGATGTTAGATATTTGATGGATGATAAAGAAAAATAGAGCCCATGAGGCTCTATTTTTCTATAAAAATTGTCATATAAATACTAATGGTTTTAGAAGAAATCTATTGTTACATAGATTTGCTGACCAGTAAAACTGATATCCCTTACTCTTATACCCTTTAGATTGTTGGATATAAGCTTATCTATATCAATTTCTACTCTTTCACCTTCTAATTTGATGAACTCATTTATTTTCTTGCCGCCCATTTCGTTCATAAGACCCATTAGTACCTTTATACCGCCTTTAGTTATAACGTTGAAATATAACTTTCCATTTATGTAGCTATTATAGGATACTAGCACTTTCATATCTGGAAAGATTCGTCCTAAACTAACGGTAATCTCAATTTGACTCTCATTTATTAAGCTTATATTTTTTATTCTTTCTCTATTATATTCTAGATTTTTATCAATAAAACCTAGTACTTCTGTTAAGGATAGGTTAATATACGCCATAGTTTAAACTCCATATGATAAAATTAAATATTATATAGGCTTATATTACTTAAAAGGCTATCACAATACCGCCGTCATCAGCATAGGTAGAAGTTAAACCACCCATTTCTACTATAATAATATCCTTAAAGTTATATCTCTTAAGAACCTCTTCCTTAAATTGCAGGGCTCTTTCAACACAATTGCAGTGGGCAATGCCCAATACCTTTTCTTCCAGGTTTTTGCCCTTTTCTCCTATGGTATCTACCAATCTTTGAAAAGCTTTTTTATAGCCTCTTACTTTTTCAGCTAGCTTTAAATTTCCATCTTCCCCACACATTATGGGCTTAATAGACAAGACTGAAGCAACCTTTGCCACTATAGGACTTATTCTACCAGCCTTAGCTAAATGCTCTAGGCTTTCTAAAAGGAAAAATGTTTTCATTTCTTTAATATAATTAGTTACCTTATCAACTATATCTAAATCGCTAAGATTTAGCTTAGATAGCTCATGTATCTTCCTGACAATCAAGGTTTCTCCGACTGAAGCACTAAGGGAATCAAAGATATGTATAAATTTATTCCCTGCTTCCTCTAGGAAAATTTTTTTACCTAACTCCGCACTATTGTAAGAGCCACTTAAGTGAGAAGACAAGGTTACAACAAATACACTTTCTGGGCCTTCATATTTCTTCTTGTAGTCCTCTGGAGAGGGACATGAGGTCTTTGGAGCTTCTTCACAAGCTGCCATTTCCTTTATGTACTCTTTTATATCAAGCCTTTCATCATCTACATAAGTTTTATCCTTCAGATGTAATAACAAAGGTACTTGCTTTACATTTATATTTCTTTTCATGTCTTCTGTTAAATCACAACCGCTGTCTGCCACTATCTTAATTGCCATAGCTAATCCTCCTTCCTTAAAACAGGCCAAAATAAACCTCTTATTAAAATAAGTTTTGTATCTTGATACTATAACATATTATCTACTATTATTCCAGCTTTTATTTAGAGGTTTATCAATAATAGCCTCAATAAATTTTACATACTGCTTATGCAATGGTAAAAAGATCACCGCACTAAATATATTAAACAAAGTATGAGAATTAGCTATCTGAAGAGCTAAGTCGTCACTACCATTAAAGCATAAGGTTAATAGTTGCACTGCCTTTAAGAAAGGATTTAATAATATAAGGGCTATTATGACCCCTATCACATTATATAGGGTGTGGGCCCAAGCGGTTCTCCGAGCGTTAAGGTTCCCTGTGAGGCTTGCCATCTGAGCGGTTATGCAAGTACCTATATTATCTCCTAGCATTATGCATATAGCTGTTTTTAAATCAAGCAGTCCAGAATTACCTAGAACTAAAACCATACCCACAGTAGCGCTGCTGCTATGAACTGCAGCGGTGGCTAGGGCTCCTAGCAATATGCCAACAAGAGGAATGGAGGCATAGCTTTGAAAGAAGTACCTCATAATAGTATTGTTTTGAATATAGGGAATACCTGCATTTAAAATCTTAAGCCCTAAAAACATCATACCAAAACCCATTATGGCACTTCCCAGCTGATTTAGCACTTCCCTCTGGCTAACATAACTAATTATGAACCCCAGAGCAATAGTAAACAAAGCAAGCTTGGTCAAATCCACCATAAAACTAAAGGCCATAAGCTGTGCTGTTATGGTAGTTCCAATATTAGCTCCAAAGATTATTCCAATAGCTTGGGATAAGTTCATTAATCCAGCGTCTACAAAACCTACAGTTATAACCGTAATAGCAGTACTGCTTTGTACTAGTGCTGTAATGGCTATACCGACTATAAAGGCCATCCATACCCGCTTAGTAAGGGCAGACAATATCTTCCGCATAACCCGCCCGGAGGCCTTTTCCAATCCATCGCTCATTTTTTCAACACCGTACATTAATAAGGCAGTACCTCCAAATAATCCTAGCAAAAAATCCAACATAAGATCTTGTTTATACCTCAACCTCTAAAACTTGATTTCATATAATTATACGCTGCTAGGATGAAATATATATTTACTTTTTATCTAGCATATCTTATTATTGTTATAGTATACCTAGCCCCACAGCTCGGACAATAAATTATTCTTTCAAAATTTTTGTCCTTTGGATCATGCTCGCTATCCTTGTATTCAAGCTTTTGCTCATTACATTCAGGGCATAAAATGTCCACGTTATTTGCATTGTCTCCAGCAAAGGCTTTTCCAGCTTCAATCCACTTAATTAACTTACTTGACCTCATACTTTTACCTTCCTTCATTTTTTATCTACCTTTTCTAAATATAACATATAATTACATAACTATCAATAGATATGCGACATATTACGACATTATTTTATGCGAAATATAGACCGAAATCAAGTACAACGACAACTATTTCAAGAATAAGTAAATTTTTTGTTAAAATAGTTTTACTATAAACCATCTTGTGATTTAATTTCATTAATTATCTCATAATTTCTTACAAGGATTGCTTTTCCTCTCCAGCTGTAGGCTCTATCCTTATATCTTTTGAGAAATTCCTTATTAGAAATCTCCTTCAATTCCTCATAATCTATATAAAAGCTTAAGCTTTCTCTAAAGTCATCTAAAACGGTTTCATGAACCTTTTTATTATGAGGACATACATCCTGACAAACATCACAGCCCCAGATTAACTTATGCTTTTTTAAAATCTCTATATCTCTTTCATCAAGATTCTGCTTTTTTTGAGTTATAAAGGACTTGCACCTTAATGGATTAATAGTAAAGTCTCCTAAAACTGCAGACCCAGGGCAGTTTTTTACACAACTAAAACACTGATAGCAAGTTCTATCCTGTGGTTCATCTGGCGGGAAAGGATAGTTATTCAGTATATAGCCTATAAATACATAGGAGCCATATTTATATGTTATAATATGGCCGTTAATACCAAAGAAGCCTAGGCCTGCCTTGTGGGCTAAATATCTATCGGACAGAGGACCTGTATCTGTAAAAGTCTTATATTCAAAACCTTCAATATTACTTTTTAAAAACTGAGCTACTAACTCCAGTTTTTCCTTAATTATTAAGTGATAATCCCTAGCAAAGGTATATTTTGAGATATTAGCCTCTTCCCTATGACCAACAAAATAAGGGAACAAGCAAACTATCACCGATTTAGTTCCTGGCAATGTTAAATTCGGATCTATCCTCTTTTGGATATCCTTCTCCTCAAAGCCGCAAATATGGCCCTTTTCTATTTGATTTTTCCAAATCTTTTCAAAGTCATAATAGGGCCCCTGGGGAGCAATACCTACATATTCTATCTTCAAGCTTTTGCAAAACTCCTTCAGTCTATCCTTCACTTTTCTACAACCCCTAACCTTTAGTACATAGATTTGATATTTATAGTTTGCTAAAAACTACTGAAAAGTAAGCAGCAGTCATTGGAGATTTTTAAATATTTGCTAAAAACAAAATCCCTCTCCCTTGCCCCAGCTCTGCTAAAGACTTTGCCTACTCCGGAATTATATCTACATCACTGAAAAAAGCTTGAATCTTTACCTCAATATAAGGTTGTCCATCAACAAAGCTTCTAGATACAAGGTCAAAGCCTCCAAATTTTACATCTCTATTCTTAGGCTGCTTTACATCGGAAAAAATAGTGTTTATTTTTACAACCACTGGAATATGCTCAGGAATTTTAATCTTTGCATCGGAAAAGACTATATTAAGTCTAAGGCTTCTAGAACTTATAGGCGGCTTCATCTCTGTTAAATCCAGCATACCGCTACTAAACATCATTTTAATTATGCCTTCAAAGCCGCTAGCTACTAAATCTCTGTCGGAGAATATAATGCTTCTTCTCTCCGATATACTATTCATAAGCCCATTGTTGACATCATTATTATATCCGTAATATTCTTCCCTTTTATTGCCGTTTAACTTCTTCAAAACAAGAGCACTCCTTCTTATAATTATCTACTTAAATATTAACATATTTCCGCATCCTCTACATACAGATGTAATCAAAAAAATTTAACATTTTACCTTTCAATAACCTCTTTTTATATCCACTTTATTAGGTAAGATAGCAGGGTCATTTTCAAGGAGACTCAAGGTTTCTAAAAAGCACTTTACCCCTTCTTCCACAGAAGTTACAGCAGCTATATGGGGGGTAATCTTTATTTTAGGATGACTCCATAGAGGGGAATCCTTAGGTAAGGGCTCTATAGCAACTACATCCAGTACCGCTTCCCTTATATATCCCCTTTCCAAGGCCTCCAGCAAGGCTGCTGTTTTTACAGTCTTACCTCTGCCTACATTAATAAAAGCTGCCTGTTTGCTATGGAAAAATACCTTTTCATCAATAAGCTCATAGGTATCCTCAGTTAAGGGCAAGGTACTTATAATCCAATCTGCCTTAGGAAGCTCAGTTTTTATGTCATTAAGCTTAATAACCTTATTAAAATATGATTTATTAGCCCCACTTAGGGAAATACCTGTTATCTTGGCACCAAATAAACTTAAGCTTTTAGCTAATTCTTGCCCTATGACACCAGTACCTAGGATAAATATATTTTGCCCTTCCATAGATATAGGTACCACAGGCTGCCATAAATGTTTCTCCTGTTGCTTTCTTAATAAATCATGCTGTTGGAGACTTGCTAATATGTAGCTTAAGCAGTACTCACTTATCATTTTTCCAAAGGAGCATATGGTCCTTGTTAAAAGTACATCCTCCTTCCAGCTTCTTTGAAATAGAAATCCGTCTACACCAGCAGCTAGACAGTGGACCCATTTAATATTATAAAAATCAAAATTAGCAGTTGGCTTAAAGGCTACATAGGCATCAGCCCATTGTAGGCTTTCCTTAGACACTGCATCTTCAGGTAAGCAAAGAAGCTCTTTATTAAGCTTTCCTGAAAGCCGCTCCTCTATTTCCCTGTATAGTCTTCCCGTTACTAATATTCTATTTATCTTCATCCTTTTTTCCACCTCATAAAAAATACAAAAGCTAAAAACTACCCACTTATAGTTAAAGCTAGGCACTTAAACCCTGTGGATAGTTTTTATTTTCTATCTATTTTCAACCTTTTTAGGCGCAATAATCATAAACATATTCTTGCCCTCTAATTGGGCAGCCTTTTCAACCACCGCTAATTCATCTACTTTAGACAGGAACTTATCAAAGACCTTAGCTCCCATGCTAGTATAGTTATTTTGTCGACCTCTAAATCTAATAGATACCTTAACCTTGTTCTCATCCTTTAAGAATCGCTTAGCATTGTTTGCCTTAATTTCAATATCGTGCTCTTCAATGGTTGGACTAAGTCTTATTTCCTTAATCTCAATAATCTTTTGCTTTTTCTTGGCTTCTTTAGCCTTTTTAGCTTTTTCATACAAGTACTTATTATAGTCCATTAGCTTGCAAACCGGTGGTTTTGCCTCTGGAGAAACCATTACCAAATCTAAGTCCATTTCCTTAGCAAGCTCTAAGGCTTCCTTAGTATTTATTACTCGACTTTCTCCATCTTGAACGAGCCTAATTTGGCTTTCTCTTATCTTTTCATTAATCTTTACATCTGTTTTTATAAACAACACCTCCATTTTTAATAATTATCTTCTAGTATTACCTATATTTTATTATGGGCAGTATATTAAAGGATACACCTTGTAATTTTTATCAACGTCTATTCCTTTTTACGTCTATAATCTGCCCATTGAATATGTCCTTTTCCTCAATTTTTATTTTATAGGCTCGGCCTATAGCCTTAATTAGTTTTTCCTCTCTTTCAGTAGCTATGGTTATTGCTACTCCTCTTTTTCCTGCTCGACCAGTTCTACCAGCCCTATGTAAATAATCCTTAGGATCCTCTGGAACCTCTAAATTAAAAACATGGCTAACACCCTTTATATCCAACCCTCGTGCCGCTATATCTGAGGCTACCAACAATTGCAACTTACCTAGCCTAAAATCCTGTAAAACCCGCTTTCTCTCCTCCTTGTGCTTTGTACCATGGAGTCCTTCAGCCTTAAGTTTGTGATAGGTAAGCCTTGAGGCGGTTTTTGCAATATCATAGCTTCTATTGATAAAGACCAAAGCCTTTTCTGGTTTCAGAGCATGTACTAGCTTCCTTAAAAGAACAATTTTATCCCTTTCGTCACAGACAAAGTAGTAATGCTCTATATCCTCATTAATAACTTCCTTGCTATCAACCTTGATTATTTCAGGCTCCTTCATAAATTCCTTAGCTGTTTCCAAGGTTTTGCTTGGTATAGTAGCGGAAAAAATCATTATTTGTCTTTCCTTAAGAGTAGTTTTTATTACAGCCTTCACTGTTTCTATATTATTTGAATCTAATAGCTTATCTCCTTCATCAACTACTATAGTTTTTATTGTGTGGGCAGATATTTTTTTCCTTTTTATTAACTCTAATATTCTTCCAGGAGAACCTACAATTATATGAGGTTTTTCCTTTAGCCTTTCGATTTGCCTGTTTATATTTGCCTCACCGATTATAGGTACAGAAGTAAGCTTAGCTCCTGAATTTTGAGACAAGGTGCAAATTTCATTATGTATTTGCATAGCTAATTCATGAGTTGGAGCTAGGATTATAGCCTGCATCTCCTTCTTGCTAGCATCAAGCTTCATAAATAAGGGCAGCAAAAAGGCTAAGGTCTTACCGGTTCCTGTGCCTGATTGTCCCACTAAATCCTTATTTTCTATTGCAAGAGGAATGACCTTTTGCTGAATTTCTGTAGGCTTAATTATCCCAGACTTTTTTAAGCCCTCAACTATCTCACCACTAATTCCCAAAGCTTCAAACAACTCACTCATAAATCATACCTCCTAGCAATTAATAGTTCACTTATTCAACTATACCTGTAATATTGGAAACTTTCAATATTATTTTAGGATAATATATATTTACTACAGAGTAAGTAAAAAGGAACCTTGATCAAACAAGGTTCCTTAAATTAATTACATCTTGTCATGGAAGGTTCTGCTTATAACTTCAAGCTGCTGTTCTCTTGAAAGTCTGTTGAAGTTTACAGCATAACCAGAAACTCTGATTGTAAGGGTTGGGTACTTTTCTGGATTTTCCATAGCATCCTCTAAGGTAGCTCTGTTTAATACATTTACGTTTAAGTGATGAGCTCCCTGTCCAAAATATCCATCTAATATGCTTACTAAGTTGTCTATTCTTGCTTCAGCAGTTTTTCCTAAAGCATCTGGAACTATGGAGAAAGTATTGGATACTCCGTCTTCGCAGATATCTTTGTAAGGAATCTTAGCTACTGAGTTAAGTGAAGCTAATGCACCTTCTATATCTCTTCCATGCATTGGGTTTGCTCCTGGTGCTAAAGGCTCTCCAGCTACTCTTCCGTCAGGAGTTGAACCAGTCTTCTTACCGTAAACAACGTTTGAAGTAATTGTTAATACTGATAATGTGTGCTTAGCATTTCTGTAAGTTGGGTGCTTCTTAAGTTCGTTTGAGAACTTCTCAACAATTTCAACAGCTATATCATCAACTCTGTTGTCGTCGTTACCGTACTTAGGGAAGTCTCCTTCTATTTCAAAGTCTACAGCAATTCCATCTTCTCTTATTGGTTTTACCTTAGCATACTTAATTGCACTTAAGGAGTCAGCTGCAACTGATAATCCAGCTATACCAAAGGCCATTAATCTTTCAACCTTTGTATCATGCAACGCCATTAATCCTGCTTCATAAGCATACTTGTCATGCATGAAGTGAATTGTGTTCATTGTATTTACATAAAGCTCTGCAACATATTCTAATACCTTGAAGAAGTTTGCCTTAACCTTTTCGTAGTCAAGTACTTCATCTTCAATCTTATCTATACCTTTAACTACAACCATGCCCTTCTTCTTCTTTTCATCCATACCACCGTTGATAGCGTATAGTAAGGACTTAGCAATGTTACATCTTGCTCCGAAGAACTGCATTTGCTTACCAACCTGCATTGCGGATACACAGCAAGCTATAGCATAGTCATCGCCATAAAGAGGTCTCATTACGTCGTCGTTTTCATACTGAATAGAATCAGTTAAAATAGACATTTCAGCACAGAACTTCTTGAAGTTTTCTGGAAGATTTTGTGACCATAGAACTGTCATGTTTGGTTCTGGAGCTGGTCCTAAGTTAACTAGTGTGTGTAAGAATCTGAAGGAGTTCTTAGTTACTAGTGGTCTTCCATCAACACCTACACCACCGATAGATTCAGTTACCCAAGTTGGGTCTCCTGCGAATAACTCATTGTATTCTGGAGTTCTTAAATGTCTTACCATTCTTAGCTTAATTACGAACTGATCAATAAGTTCCTGAGCCTCTTCTTCAGTGATTAAGCCCTTTTGTAGGTCTCTTTCAATGTAGATATCTAAGAAGGTGCTTGTTCTACCAAGTGACATAGCAGCACCATTGTTTTCCTTAACTCCTGCTAAATAACCGAAGTATACAGCTTGTACTGCTTCCCTAGCATTTGATGCTGGCTGAGAAATATCTACTCCATAGGAAGCTGCCATATCCTTTATAGCCTTTAGGGCACGAATCTGTTCTGAAACTTCTTCTCTTAGTCTGATTAATTCATCAAGCATATCGCCCTTTAGGTTCTTTAGGTCCTTTTTCTTTTCTTCTATTAAATAGTCTATACCATATAGAGCTATTCTTCTGTAGTCACCTATAATTCTTCCTCTACCATAAGCATCTGGAAGACCAGTTAACAAACCAGCGGATCTAGCTGCTCTCATATCTTCAGTGTAAGCATCGAAAACACCGTCATTATGAGTCTTTCTATATGCCTTAAAGTACTTAGCAATGTCTTCATTTAGCTTGTATCCATAAGCCTCTAAGGATTGCTCTACCATTCTCATTCCACCAAAAGGATTTACTATTCTCTTTAGTGGAGCATCTGTTTGGAAACCAACAATAACTTCATTTTCCTTGTCTAGATAGCCTGGTTTGAAATTGTTGATACCAGAAACAACATTAGTTTCTACATCAATGATACCTTTTTTTATTTCTTCTACTATAAGCTTTGAAGCCTTTTCCCATACCTTCTTAGTCTTTTCTGATATACCAGCAAGAAAGCTCTTGTCACCTTCATATACAGTATAGTTCTTTTGAATAAAGTCTCTTACATTTATGCCTTCAGTCCATTCACCGGTTTTAAACCCTTCCCATTGTTTAAACAAAATTACCCCTCCTAATTTATAGAAATTTAATTTTACTGTCCTAAAATTACACTCGTTCAAATTTAGCTATCTTTGTCATTCATTTCACAAGTTATTTTCCTTATTACAGTTTCATTATAACACGTTATAACAGTTTGTCAAGAAAAATAGTACAGTTTTTTTCAGCTTCTGATTTTAAGCCTTTTCATGTATCATTGTTATTATTTTTATTGTGAAACAGCTTATTTTTGTGTTAGATGATAAAAAATAAACAATAATTTTTATAAAAATAATAGTATAATTTATGGACTATTTCAATAATTCAAGAGATAATATTATAAACAAAATTATTATTTGGAGGTCATACAATGAGTGGAGTTTGGGGCAAGAAAATACAATATTCAATCTTTGGCGAATCTCACGGGGCAGCCATAGGCATAACTATAAGCGGTCTTCCTGCAGGAATCAAGCTGGACATGGAACATATAAGAAAGGAAATGCAAAGGCGAGCTCCCGGTTCTAGCGATCTTGTGACACCAAGGAAAGAAGAAGATAATGTAGAAATACTTAGCGGTTATTTTGAGGAGCACACTACTGGTACACCTTTATGTGCTATTATCCGCAATAAAAACACTCAATCAAAGGATTATAGCAATTTAAGATATGCTATGAGACCTGGCCACGCTGATTATAGCGGCAGAATGAAATATAAGGGCTTTAATGATTTTAGGGGCAGCGGTCACTTTTCTGGTCGTATTACAGCAGGACTGGTTTTTGCAGGGGCTATTGCAAAGCAAATATTGAAAAGTCAAGGTATTGAAATAATTAGTCATGTTCATAGTATACACACTATTAAGGATAAACCTTTTGAACTTACTGGCATATCTCAGGAGCTTTTTGATAAGCTAGCCAATTCAGCCTTCCCTGTAATAGACGATACTGTAGCAGAGGAAATGAAACAATGCATCAGAAAGGCTAAAGAGGAGCAGGATTCAGTAGGGGGAGTTGTTGAATGCGCAATCCTAAATGTACCTGCAGGAGTTGGAGATCCCTTCTTTGATTCCATAGAAAGCACTTTGGCTCATTTACTATTCTCTGTGCCAGCAGTTAAGGCAGTGGAATTTGGCAGAGGCTTTGAAATAAGTACTCTAAAGGGTTCACAAGCCAATGATCCCTACTATATAGATAATGGTACCATCAAAACCTCATCGAATAATAACGGAGGAATAATCGGCGGAATTACTAACGGCATGCCAATAATATTCCGCTGCGCTATAAAGCCTACTGCTTCCATAAGCCAAGAGCAAAAAACTGTAGACATTATAAAAATGGAGAACACTACCTTAAAGGTAGAAGGTAGACATGACCCCTGCATAGTGCCAAGGGTTCTTCCAGTAATTGAAGCAGTAAGCGCTTTAGCCATTTTAGATAGACTTTAATCATCATAATTTCACCTATATCATCATAGGATATAGGTGAAATTATTTTTTAGGAGCATTAATTTGAAAGAGGATTACAAAAATCTTATAGAAAAGATCAAAAGCCTTCTTCCTGCATCAGCTGAGCTAATTTACCTTACTTATCCCAAAAAGGAAGCTGCTATTATTATGGCTGATTTTGACGGAGATGATGCAGTAGAACTAGCTGTAGCCTATAATATTAAGAACACTCCTTACATCTCTATATTAAAAGAGATTAAGTGCCAGTGGCAAATAGTGTACACTGCTCAAGGCAAGGGCTATAATCTCCTTTATTTTAAGGCATTAAATATTTCATCAGATAAATATAAAGATTTAGTATTAGGCTGGCAGCTAGAAGCTCAAAGGGCTTTACTTATCATTTGTCAGTGGACAGGTACTGAACTTAAGGAGCTATCCCCTCCTAATTTATACTACAGCAAGCTGGATATAGAAGATATGCCCAGCCACAAGGGCTGTGACGGTATTTTGGAAATAGCTATCTGGACAAAACTTTATGGCAAGGCCTATAGGACAGAAATCTACCGCTGGCATAAGGATAGGCTAATGGTAGCTACAGATGTATATCCCTACTATTTTAAGAAGGTAGCAAGATACTACCAGGCTATGGTTAAACAACATCCTAATACAGACTTCTATTGGTATCAGCTTTCAGAGGCTCAATTTAAGGCTGGTCAATATGACAAAGCCTTAAAATCAATTAATACCGCTTTAAGTTTGTACATGATTTATACGTCAAAGGAAAAGCTCATGAACTTAAAAAAGTTGATATTATCAAAAATAAAATCTAAGGAAATCACCTTTTAAAAGACTTTCTTTGCAAATACTACAAAAGGCTGTTTTGCAGCTATGCTACAAAACAGCCTTTTGTGTAAGTTTAAAAATTCAGAACCGCTGAATTTTAAGACTCTTCACCCAATAACATATCTATATATTCTACATATTAATTCTTAGTTTATAGCTTACAATCTCCTGGTTTTAGCTCAAGATTCTTCATATCAATCCAATAAACTCCTTCTCCGTCTGTTACACAGGCCTTGCTGTGTGAATAGTCGAATTCAGATATTTTTACCTTTAATATATTTACTATATCCCCATAATTAAACTTGCCATAAGGTTCAATAATCTGTCCTATTACTCCGCTCATTTTAACTCTCATCGGCATTTTTTCCCTCCACAAAATTCTTTCTTAAATAATACCCTCACTTAGTTATACGTTTACATTTTGTAATCGTTCACATTTGACCAAAAAATTTTTGCCTCTTTATAGGCCTTTTTTTAAAATCCACTTCTACTAGTTACATTTTAATTATATCACAAGTGAGGACTTATATTATTAAAGACTTCTGAAAATGTTATTAACATTTTCTGAATACCATCCCTCCCTTAAGAAAATTATTCTAAGGTTCCACTTTATTCCTTGCCCAGCCTGCATATACTCTTTTCTCTTACTAAATGTTCAATAATAGTATATGCAGGCTTGAATAAATTCAACTAATACTTAATAATATAGCTAAGGGTTAGCAGCAAGAAATATGTAATATAGCTTATGAGGCTTTTGGATATTTCTTCTTTTCTATTTTTGCCTTGCTTTTTTCATTTTTAATCTTGTTATATCCATATAAGATTACTGCTACTGCCCATGCCAGCTGAAGAAAAATTCTAGTATTATGTGATAGATGTATGTAATACTTAAACAAATTGTCTTCCATAATCATCTTCAAGGAGGTAAAGGCCAAAATTGCTCCTCCAAAATACACTACCATAGGTCTCTTTTGCATTAGCTTCATTACAAACTGGCTTCCAAAGAATATGATAGGGATATTTAGGAAGATACCTATAACTATTAAGCTTATGTTGCCATCGGCAGCACCAGCTATAGCCAGCACATTGTCTAAGCTCATGCTTACATCTGCCAGTATTACTGCTATTACTGCATCCCAAAATTTCTGTGAGGGCTTAGCAGTATACTCTTCCTCGTTCTGGCTTGAGTTTATTAGATCCCAAGTTACTTTAATTAATCTTGGATTCGGCAAGTAATGCC
>DGDR01000124.1 GCA_002385545.1 Clostridium sp. UBA3947 | reverse complement strand
AGATGTGTATAAGAGACAGCTCCTATACTATGTACAAGGGTTCTAAAACCCTGGCAGGATTCAAGATACTTTAATATACTTTCGTCCGTGATACCACCTACAAGCCTAGCCTTGGTCTTGTGCTGTTCACCTACTAGATAGATCTCTTGTGATGGTCTGCCGACATTTCTTTTTGTCGCTTCTATCTTGGTGTCTAACATAATATAAAAGGCACTACGCTTTTTTACTGGATCCTTTGGCGCCTTTGGACCCTTTGTTTCCTTTTGGCTATGTGTCCTTTCATTGCCTGTCATCTTAAGTCCTCCCTGTTTATCATTGTGGTATGGTTCTATATGAGTTATTAATTGTACACTTTCACTGATGTCTTTTCTAAGCCTGTCTTCTAGTTTATGTATTAGATCATGTGAGCTTTCAATGTCCATATCTGCTTTAATCTTTATATGCATATCTATATAAAGGTCATTTTTTGTGCCTCTACTCCTTATATCATGAACATCCTTTATCTGTTCAAAGCTAAGGGCTATTTCTTTTATCTTGTCTACATCAACCACTGCTTTATCTAGCAGTATACCTATATTATCTTTTAGTATTTCATATGCAGCATGTATTATAAAGGCGGCTACAATAAATGAGGCTATAGGATCTATTATTGGTGGTAAGCCTAGCTTTATTAGAATAAGGGTCACTAGTACCCCTAATGACACATATACATCACTTCTAGTATGCATAGAGTCTGAAATTAAGATCATGCTGTCGAGCTCTTTACCCTTTTTGTACTCATATGTGCTAACTAAAATATTTAAAAGAACTGTAAAGACTAAAAGAAGTAAACTCTCTAACGAAACCTTTGGCATTATTGGGTTTGAAATTCTAGCAACAGCATCAGTTATAGTCTTGTAGCTAAGTAGTACTAACATAATTGCAACAAAAAGACCAGCTAGCATTTCTATTTTTTTATGACCATAGGGGTGGTTATCGTCCTTAGGCCGTGAGGCGAGTTTGATACCTACAATGCCAATTATATTTGAAGTACTATCTGTTATAGAGTGAAAGCCATCCGCTACCATGCTTGTGCTTTTTATGATTGCACCTGTTATTATTTTTATAGCAGCTACTAGCAGGTTGGCCCCTAAAATTAGCCATAAAACCTTTTTTACCTTTTTGTAAGTGCTATCCATTCTAAGCTACTCCTGCTTCCTATCATATTTTTCAATATATACTAGTTCAATAGGATCTGTAAAACAAAACATCGAGCTTTTGGAGTCCAATTGCTTTTCTTAAAGCTACTGTGACTAAAGCCTTTTGCTAAAGAAATATGCTCTATAGCTAGGGCCTATTGCTTTTAAATTCACTTATTTATATATTAACACTTTTCACCATTTATCAAAAGAGTCTATACTAGTCTGTCCCTAGTAAAAAACTCAAAGTAGATAATCTAATAATACTAATTAGATTATCTACTTTGAAGGTATCTTAGCACTTTGCTTCTAATGAAACATTATTTGCTCCAAACCTTTATATAATTTTTGCCTGCTCTTAAGCTCTCTATTGGACCTAATTGGCAATTATCAGCCTTTTTAACCCCTAAATAATCTAGGTCCAGCCTTATGCTACTACCATCTGTCTCCTCAAAATCAGCATCTACAATCCTGACCCTAGCTAGGGTCTGGCTAGTTTGAATTTCGCCCCTTAGGCCATCAAAAGTTTCTGGTAGTACACAGGACAGATATACTTCATCCTCTTTTTCTATTATTTCAATAAGAGGATTAAAGTCAACATTTAATAGCTTTTCTTCTTCTCTTTCAAAGGCTTTGGCTCTATTTAGATAGGCGTTTTTGTTTATATACACTGGTTGCTTGACCTTTTGGAAGGACTCTACATCTCCCTCTATTTCATCAACCTTTTTTATATACTCCTCAAGTGAACATGTATGGCCATTATAATGTGAGGTTCCAACTCCTTCTAAGTCTTTATCGCCAACAAATATATTGTTGTAATAACGATCATCGCCGCTGTAGACGAGGGCAAAGCCAGCTACCTGTGTACTATGTGGCACATGGTAGGGAGTAGACCTGTTTAGGATTTCAAGCAAGACCATTTTACCGCAGATAAGGTTATTGACATAGGCTCCACCTTGGGCGAAGTTGTCTAGAGCATATTCAGATGCCAAGATATTATGGTCCACAATATAGGGCCCATGACTTACCTCAACAAATAGGTCCCTGCAATTTCGGTAAAATAGATTTTTTGATACTCTAGTCCCCTGTGTTTGCCAATCTAACCAAAGACCAAGAGAACAATCGTGAATCCTATTGTCATATATCTTTGTATCTATGGCTGCATGTAGCTTTATGCCTCCAATTTCATGTCCATAGAACTCCCGCTTTATACCAATCCTACAGATATGGTTGTTATAAATCTCGCTGAAGATACAGCCTAGGTGACCTACAACCCCATTTTGACCACAATCATATATTGTGTTATTGCGGATTATATGTGAGCCGATTTTTTCCTTGCTCCATCCTGCCCGTTCTGCTACAAATACTGCTTCTAACTGGTATTGATAGCCGGGTTTATCCTTACGAACTGACCTATAGTTGTTGCCTGTAGAAGCCTCCTTGCCTATGCTTATGGCACTACATTTGGAATCATGAATAATATTATCTTCTATTATCCATCCCTTGCTCCAATTTGGACCTATCAAACCGGGCTGGTCAGCAGTTGGAGGAGTCCATGGAGTAGCTGCCTGGGCCATTTCAAAGCCCCTTACAGTGATATAGTCAATACCAGTGGTTTTTGGATAAAAGCAGCTCCTTCGTACATTAATTTCAGTTAGTTCTTCATTGGGATTATAGCCATGAAAATTAGCATAGATTGTAGTGATATTATCTGTTACCTGGCAGAACCAAACGAACTTTGTTTGCTCTGGATTAAGTACCCTAGTAAGCTTGTTTGTCCAATCATCTATGACCTCATACCTAATATTAGGATTTAGGAGGTCTTCATAGCTGTCCACCTCATAGAATGACATCCCATTTAGGTAAACATCGCCTAAATGTTTATTAGCACCCCTTACTAGCCAGTCACCAAAAATTTTTTCTTTATAGGGGTTAAAATCTCCGAAAAACTCATTTGGCAGTGTACATTTCCATACGGTTCCCTCTACCTGTTCCCAACTTTGAATCCGCTCAGAGCCCTTTATAACGACCTTCTCTCCTTCTGCGGCCTGATAGGTTATCCTCCTTGTATTACTTAAACCCTTGTACTTTGGCATTACCCACTCCCGGTAAACACCCTCATGAACAGTAACTGTATCCCCTGCAACCGCAACTGAAGCAGCCTTGCTGATAGTTAGAAAAGGGTTTTCTCTCGTACCATCTCCTGAATCTGAACCGTTCTTTGCTACATGATATTCAAAAGCCATGTTTGTTCCTCCTATTTTAATGGTATATTAATTTATTTCTTCATCTGTTTGCCTAATACCTGCTAGATTAGGTTTGTCACCTCTTGAAACGATTTTTTGCTATTTTTACTTATCCATTTGATATAGTCTTTCAGTTTTTAACTTTATCAATTCAATTAGGATTAATTGTCTTAGCTTTAAAGCTCTCTTTCTTTATGCACCATCGTGTAGACTTTATTCCTGAATGGTATATTATATATAGTAATTACTTTTTGCATTATCAGCTTAGCTTTTATGTAAAATACAAAGGAGCATTTATATGTTTTTATTTGATAAGGTCAAGTATAAGGATATCCTGGATATAGATAAACTCAGGATTGAAAAATATAAGGTTACCTCAATTGTAGGACAATCAGGTAGTGGAAAGACCACCCTATTGCGCTTGCTAAACAAGCTTATTAGCTGTGATAGTGGCGAGATCTATTACAATGGCAAAGCTTTAAGTAGCCTAGATTCTGTTAAGCTGCGACGGGAGGTCGTAATGCTAGGCCAAGAACCAGTAGTTTTTAGTGGCTCTATAAAGGACAACCTCTTAGCAGGGTTAAGGTTTTCAGAAAAAGATCTAGTAGACAATGACAGCTTGTGTAAGGTCTTAAACCTAGTTAAGCTAGATAAGGACTTAGACCAAAATGCTGAAAACCTGTCTGGAGGAGAAAAACAAAGATTGGCCCTAGCTAGAATAATCCTTATGGAGCCTGAGGTTTATCTCCTAGACGAGCCTTCCTCAGCCCTTGATGAGGAAACAGAGCAGATAATTATTGAAGAAATGGTGGCCTGTGCAAAAAGAAATCACAAAAGTCTGGTGATGGTAACCCACTCTATAAATATAGCCAGGCAGTTCTCCGATGAGATTGTTGAAATAAAAGGCGGGCAAAGCTATACTCATGGAGGTGCTGAAATATGAATGGAGCAGTAAATCTTAATATATGGCAGTTAGTAGCTGCTTATGTCTTTGTAATAATACTCATCCTAATTGTAAGGATGAGGGGCATAGCAAGGGAAAAGCAAATCCTCCTATCCACAGTTAGAATGACTGTTCAGCTTGTGCTGGTTGGTTACCTACTTGTATACTTATTTGATAATATAAATCCCTTTTTCACT
>DGDR01000097.1 GCA_002385545.1 Clostridium sp. UBA3947 | reverse complement strand
CCATTATACGGACTTAATCTCTTAGCTATGAAGCTATCAGTAAAGCTTCCTAGGTTCTTAACTATACTAATACTAAGCCTTTTGCTAGCCAGTATACCAGTCAATGCTCGTATTTATTACGAAGATGATCTAGCAATACAGTACCATATGTATGTAAATGATAGTTATGTTGGGACTATTAAATCTGCAGCCCGGGGCCTTGCCTTGGCAGATTCGCTTGTAGAAGACCTAAAGGCCCAATATGGTAGGGAATCAATTATTGATAGAAGCATAATTTTTAAAGAAACAAGAGGCAATGACAAAGCTTTTACTGATACTAGTCAAATAGAAAGTGCAATAAGGGATGTACTTACTGTAAAATCTAATGCATATGCCTTGCTGATTGAAGATAAGCTAGTTTTCTATGTTGAAGATCAGACTATAGCAGAGCAGGCCCTTGAGCAGCTAAAGGATGATCTTGTCCAAAGTCTAAATCTAAAAGAGGATACACAGCTAGAGGATATTTATTTTAAAGAAAAAATTAACTTTGTAGAAGAGATAATAGAAGTAGAAAAAATATTAAGTCTAGATAAAGCTTTTTTAAAATTAAATAGTAGTCTTGATGCTGATGGTGATCCTTTTTTGCTAACGATAATTACCAAGGAAAGGATGACCTTAGCAGAAAACCTTGACTACGAAACTGAAACACGCATAAATGATAATCTTGACTATGGTAAAAGCAGAATAGTACAAGCAGGAGAAATGGGAAGAAAGAACTCCCAATATCTAATCTATAGAGAAAATGGTATTGAGCTAAATAGGGAAAAGATAAGTGAAACTATTGAAAAAGAACCAGTTAAAAAAATAGTAGAAAAGGGTACTAGGCTAAGTAGCAGAGCTTCAAATATTAATTATAGTGGACCGGTTACAGGGACTGATATTGTAAATGTCGCCTTAAAGCAATTAGGAAAGCCTTATGTTCGTGCTGGCCATTCTCCCTCGGTGGGCTTTGATTGCTCTGGTCTAGTTTGGTATGTATACAAGCTACATTTTGGGATAGATATCAAGCATAGGACAGCAAAAGGTCTAGCAACAATAGGTACACCTGTTTCAAAAGGTGAATGGTTACCAGGCGATATAATTCTGCTCACATCATCTGGCTCTGCCAAGACTAATGGAGTAGGTCATGTAGGGATTTACGTAGGAGATTACAATGGACAAAAGGATGCCTTTATTCATGCTAGAGGTAGCAGTAGAAATCCTAAAAAGGTTGAGATTGGATATCTGACAACAAAAAATCATCAGCTAAGATACAAGGGAGCCAGGCGGATAATAGAGTAGTTAATAGCTAATATAGATGATATATACTGTATTAATACGACAAGATATAATGTCTAATAACTTATATCTTGTTTTTTTAACTAAAAATCTTAACAGTTGCTGGTGGACCAAGATTTTTCTATGACCCTAAACAGACGGTTTTACTAGTAGGCAAACCCTAGTAGCCTACTCTTATCTTTTGCTTAATCGTGGTTAGCAGTATTTGTGTTATAATATATAGTAACGACTTTATAAAAACAATTAGAGAGGTAACATAGATGACAAAAAAGATAAAGGCCATAAAGATGTTAAAGAAGATAGAAAAACGTTACTTTCTAATTTTACTTTTTCCCCTTGGATATATCATTAACCTCCTATCAAGATCAAACAGGTTAGCTACAGAAAAGTACTATTCCAATTTCATTTATAGGGGTATAAGCTGGCTACTGGGAAAGATAACGGGGTTCCTGCCAATTTCACTAGTTGAACTATTATTTATATCACTATTAATTTTTGTCCCTATAATATTTGTTTTTTTTATAATCAAGCTAATAAAAGGAAGGGAGAAACGCTTAAAGCTCATAGTTAAAGGCCTCTTGAATATTGCCCTTGCTATAAGTATCATCTATTTTTCCTTTATAGCAATGTGGGGATTAAACTATAATAGGCTCACTTTGGGGGAGATAATGGGTTTAGAGGTAAAACCATCATCTGTAAAGGAACTAAGAGACCTTACTGAGGACTTAGCTAGAAAAGTAAATAGCTTAAGGCCCTTAGTTGAGGAGAATGAATCAGGGGTAATGGTTCCCTTTGGTGGATATAAAGGGGGCTTTAAGCGCTATAAGGAGGGCTACAAGGCGGTAGCAGAGTATCACCCAGAGCTAGGAGGAGTGGTTAGCAGGGCAAAGCCTATCTTGTCATCAAAGCTTTACGCTTATACAGGTATATGGGGCATATATAGTCCCTTTACAGTAGAATCAAATGTAAATATGGAAATACCTACTCCTATGTTTTTGTCAACTATGATGCATGAGCTAGCCCATCAGGCAGGTTTTGCTAGGGAGGACGAGGCAAACTATATAGCCTTTATAACATGTATTAACCACCCAGACCCTGATTTTCAATACTCAGGCTATTTATTAGGTCTTAATTATTCACTAAATGCCCTATATGCTCAGGACAGTAAGGCATACAAGATTATTTTTGAACAGTTAGACAAAGGGGTAAAGCTAGACCTTTACGAGAACAATAATTACCATGACAAGTATTCTGGAAAGCTTAGTAAGGCTACTAGTAAAACAAATGATGCATTTTTAAAGGCAAATGACCAAGAGGATGGAGAGAAAAGCTACGGTAGGATGCTAGATCTAATGTTAGCTGAATATAGGCAAAAAAATAATAAATAAGCTTAAATAGATTGGAGTTAGTATATGGCAAAATCAATAGTTGGAAATTGTGATCTACTAATATCAGATCAAGAAAGGAAACCCCTTAAGGATATAGAAAGAAGTCTTAATAAAAAATATGGTAAGTATCTTTGGGCAAGGTTTAACAAGGCTGTTAGAGACTTTGAACTAGTAGAGGAAGGAGATTCAATAGCTGTAGCAATCTCAGGTGGCAAGGATAGCCTACTGTTGGCAAAGCTCTTTCAGGAGATGCAAAAGCATAGGATATCTAACTTTAATTTGCACTTTATAGCAATGGACCCTGGCTTTAATAGTGTGAACCTAGACATGCTGAAAGAAAATTGTGACTATCTAAATATTCCAGTAAAGATTTTTAAGTCTGATATATTTAAAATAGTTGACAAGATAGCAGCGGACTATCCCTGTTATATGTGTGCAAGGATGAGAAGGGGGGCCCTATACTCAAAGGCCCAAGAGTTAGGCTGCAACAAACTAGCATTAGGCCATCATTTTGATGATGTGATTGAGACTACCTTACTTAATGTCTTTTATGCAGGGACATTCAAGACCATGCTTCCAAAGCTTAAGTCAAAAAACTTTAAAGGTCTAGAGCTAATAAGGCCAATGTATTATATACATGAAGAAGATATAATAAGGTTCACTTTAAACTCAGGAATCAACCCTATGAACTGTGGATGTATTGTAGCTGCCAAGAAGACCTCCAGTAAACGTAGAGAGATAAAGGGATTAATTAAGGAGCTAAAAAAGACCAACGAAAACATAGGAAATGCTATATTGAAGGCAACACAAAATGTAAACTTAGATGGATTACTAGGCTGGAAGTTTAATGGACAATCCCATTCCTTCCTAGACTACTACACAGACAAGGTTGATCAGGATATAGTAGAGGACTAAGATCAAAACAAAAAGAGCTTGCCCTAGAGAAAGAAGGGAAAGCTCTTTAATTATTTAAATTTTTGAACAAAGCTTAAAGTTATGCTTAGTTACCTTTTAAGTAAGGCCAGGGGTTTGTATGTTGACCATTTTTACGGACTTCAAAATGTAAGTGATAACCTGTAGATGTCCCACTTGTGCCTATTCTGATTACCGGTG
>DGDR01000140.1:4271-24658 GCA_002385545.1 Clostridium sp. UBA3947 | reverse complement strand
AGATGTGTATAAGAGACAGGGTTTATATCAAATTACTATGTCAGCTATAGATACGAGAAATATTACATTTCTTATACCTTTAGGTTTAGGGGTAGTTATAGGTACTT
Organism: Clostridium sp. UBA3947; assembly: GCA_002385545.1. Classification (GTDB taxonomy): domain Bacteria; phylum Bacillota; class Clostridia; order Clostridiales; family Clostridiaceae; genus Clostridium_AU. The sequence continues at coordinate 24,551 of DGDR01000140.1, read as the reverse complement.
TGGCTACAACTAGAATTATTGAAGCTTTGCTTAAAAAGTTTCCAGCTCAGATGTATATGTTGATTTTAGGGTTTGTAGCAGGGTCCTTAATACCAGTGTTTCTTGTGGTGGGATTCCCTACAGGACTACATATATTAACTTCTATAGTTACTTTTGCAGTGGGCTTTATGATAATTAGATTTATTAGCAAGAGGGATGTAGTGTCATAAATTTTTATTATATTTTTGAGGACTGTAAGGATTGGAATTCTTACGGTCTTTTTGGTTTATGATATATTTTAGTTAGATAGGGAGTCGTTGAAATTAATTACAATATATGGTAATATCTTTCTATGCCGTATATTTTTTATACAATGGGGAGGTAATACTGTTGAAGAAAATTAATTTCAACGGAAGGTTTTTTATTATTGGCGGAGTCATTGTCCTTTTGGTATGCTTAGGGGGATTAAAGCTGGCGGCTGTCGGGAAGGAAAATAGTAAGAGGAATTTCGTTAAGGAAGATATCGAGGAATTTAAACTATCGGATTATTATATATACATTAGAGAAACTAATATTGATGAGAATTTTGGAGAAGTTACAGATAGTGATAAAGCTAGGAAAATAGCTGAAGATGTGTGGAGAGAAAATTATGGTATTGAGTCTAAGGACTACGAGAATTTGCTGATTTATTATGACTTTGATGAGGATGCTTGGTTGGTTAAAGCAGATATACCAGAGAATCGAGTAGAGAAGGTTCCTCATATATTAATCGATAGCAGGAAAGGAAAGGTTTTAGGGGTTTGGCGTGAGATGACCACTGCAGTTGTAAATGGTTTGTAGACAATTAACTTTTATTAAAATTCAGTGGCGGCTTTCAGTATTTTATGAGGAAACGCAGGTTATGTATACAAGGGGTTACTTGCGTTTCTTTTTTGCTAAGAATTTTTATGTACTGATTATTGTAGATTATTTAATACATTAATGTTACAATAAAAAATATATCAGCACAGGTACATATGCAGTAGGTTTGATTTTATATTTTAGTCATTGTACGGTTTAAAAGATATTAATTAGGCATAAAATATAAAATGTTAATATAGAGAAGTTTGCTGTATGGCTAAGAATAGGGGTGTATGTTAATGCAGTTTAATGGAATGAATCAAGGTAATAATGGATTTTTCTATAATGAAAGATTGGAGGCTTCTAGGCGAAGAAATAGAATTATATTTATAGTTCTTGTATTCGTATTAACCAATGTTCTTTCTATCTTCATTGGTAACAGGATTGCAATTACCACTGGTAGCATGGTGACGGTATCCAAGAAGGAGTATGAAGATTTAAAAGATTTTAAGGCTGCTTTGAAGGAAGATGAGAATAAGGAGCTAAATGCTACCTTAAGTAAGTATGACGGCGTTTTAAAATTTAAAAAGCTTTTTGAAGTAAAAAAGATGCTAGAAAATTATTACTATGGCGATATAAATGAGGATATATTGGTGGAAGGAGCTATTAAGGGCTTAACGGAATCCCTTAAGGATCCTTATACCGTTTTTATGAACAAGAAAGAGTTTGAGGAGTTTAATACTAGCACCGAGGGAGAATATGTAGGAGTAGGCTTGATGGTAGGTGCTAAGGAAGAAAAGATAGTTGTAATATCTGTCTTTGAAAAGTCTCCTGCAGATAAGGCTGGCATTAAGTCTGGCGATGTTATTACTAGGGTTAATGATACAGATGTGTCAGGAAAGGACTTAGAAAAGGCTGTCTCCATGATGAGAGGAAAAGAAGGAGAAGCTGTTCAGATAACATTGTTTAGAGAAGGTCAAGGAAACATAGAAGCTAAGGTTACTCGTGCGAAAATTGCTATTCAAACAGTAAAATATGAAATGCTAGATAATAATATTGGCTATATTCAGCTAAGTAGCTTTGATTTAAAAACTGATGAGGATTTTATAAAGGCTGCTGAAGAGCTGAAGGCAAAGGGCATGAAGGGATTGATTTTGGATTTAAGAGATAATCCAGGAGGATTGTTGGATACTTGTGTTAATATTAGCTCTCAATTTATAGATAAGGATAAGGTTATAGTAACTCAGAAATATAAAGATGGCAGCAGTGATACTAGCAAGGCTGTAAAGGGACAATTACTTAAGGGAATGCCTTTGGTGGTTTTAACTAATGACTACAGTGCTAGTGCATCAGAAATCTTAGCTGGCGTTATCAGAGATTATGAAGTTGGGACCCTTGTGGGGACAAAAACCTTTGGAAAGGGTGTAGTTCAAACAGTACTTAGGACTGGAGGAGGTACTGCCTTAAAGGTTACTATATCTAAGTATTATACACCTAGTGGAGAGAATATTGATAAAATCGGTATAAAGCCTGATGTTGAGGTAGAGTATCCACAGGAATTGCTAGCTAAGGAATATGATAGAGCAACAGACCCTCAATTCCAAAAAGCACTGGAGGTAATCAAAGGCAAAATAAAATAAGGGGGATCAACAGATAAATGGATTTAGCAGAATATGTACTAAAAACAGTAGCTGAAGCTATTGTAGGATCAGGAGCTACCATACTAATTATTTTAGGCTTTATTCTTTATTTTCAAAATAGAAGAACAGCAGCTATGCAAAAGGCAATAGTGGGGCAGAGTATTAACTCTCCCCTTGAGCTTACTTTATCGCAAATTGTGTTGGGTATCTTAGGAGGCGTAGTTGCTAGTTTTTTGCTAACTTATGCTGGAGTAATGTTTGACGAAAAGTCTGGTATTGAAATAATCTTTTTGACATCTATAATCTTGTCTTTAGTGAAGCCAAGATTTATTTGCTTTTCCTACTCAGGAGCCTTACTTGGAGCTGCATCATTAATACTTAACGACCTAGCGGTTTTGGTAACTGGTAAGTCTTTAGCAGATGGTTATTTCAATGTGGATATAACCTCCTTGATGACTATGGTTGGTATTCTTCACATAGTGGAGGGAGTTTTAGTTGCCATAGATGGTTTCAGAGGGGCAATACCCGTATTTTCAAATAGCGATGGAAAGATTGCCGGTGGTTTTGCTTTAAAAAGATACTGGCCTATTCCTGTGATTATAATGCTTTTATTCGTTCCGGAGACTACTTCTGGAGGAACTAGTGGACTTGTAGAGATAACAACACCTGGCTGGTGGCCTTTAATAAGCAGTAGTTACAATGCAGAGTTTTTAAAGGATGCAATAATAGCGGCCTTCTCAATATATGCCATGTTGGGTTATCATTCCATAACCTTTACAAAAACTAAGAAGGAAAAGGCTCTAAGCTCAGGAGTAAACATCTTTACCTATGGTGTTATTTTGACCCTTGTTGCTCAGTTGGCTTCCTTAAATAACGTTATTTTGAAGGTGCTAGTGGTGGCATTTGCACCGATAGCTCATGAGTTTATGCTTAGCATTCAGAGAAAGAAAGAGCTTAAATTAAAGCCTAGGTTTGTAAGTTCAGATCGGGGAATCATGGTTTTGGAGGTCGCTCCTAATTCTCCTGCAGCCCTTATGGGTATAAGAAGTGGTGATAGGCTGTTAGAGATAAATAGCCATGAGATAAAGGATGAAAAGGACGTGCTTGAAAGCATTAAACAAGCCTTTAGTAAGTTAGTTGTTAAAATACAGCAAAGTAATGGTAGTGAAAAGGAGCTTATGTATGGCAGCTTTACTGCTGGTCAAAGGCTAGGAGTAGTATTTGTACCTAAAAACCTACCAAAGAAGAATGTGGTATCAGGTTTTGGTACAATGAGCTTTAAGGATTTTTTGGACAAAATATATAATAATGAAGAAGATATAGCAAAGAATCAAAGTGAAGAGGTCAATGACCAAGAGGCAAATGATGACCAAGCTAAAGATGATAATTTAGATGAAAAGGCTAAAGATGATAAGTTAGATGAGCAAGATAAAGTAGATAATCCATCAGAAGCTGATGAGCAGGATAAAGAAGACAAGCAAGATTAAGAAAATAGTTTTACAGAACCGGCGCGGAAAGATACAGTGCCGGTTTTAATTTTTAATTGATAATAGTTATCCCTTATTCTTGACATATAAAATTGAAAAGTATAAAATAAATATGTTATAAACTCCGAACAAATATTCGAAACCGATTACCCCACTGCTATTGAGGGTATAATAGATAAATAGAATTTGAAATAAATTTTCTTCATAATAAATTTGGGTTGTATTGGAGGGGAAAGGATTATGGGACAATTTAAAATTAAATCCGCTTTTAAGCCTACAGGGGATCAGCCTCAGGCTATTGATAAGCTGGTGGATAGTATTATGAGAGGAAATAGGGGTCAGACCCTACTAGGTGTTACTGGTTCTGGTAAGACCTTTACTATGGCAAATATTATTGAAAGGGTGCAAAAACCAACCTTGGTATTGGCTCATAATAAAACCTTGGCTGCACAGCTCTGTTCTGAGTTTAGAGAGTTTTTCCCGGACAGTGCTGTGGAATATTTCGTATCATATTATGATTACTATCAACCAGAGGCTTATGTACCTCAGACCGATACCTATATTGAGAAGGACGCTTCTATTAACGATGAAATTGAAAGATTGAGACATTCTGCCACAGCGGCCCTTTTTGAAAGGCGGGATGTTATAATTGTTGCGTCTGTTTCTTGTATATATGGACTTGGTAATCCAGAAGAATATAAGAATTTAACTATATCCTTGCGCCAGGGAATGGTTAAGGATAGGGATGAAATAATAAAAAAATTAGTGGAAATACAGTATGAAAGAAATGAGATAGATTTTCATAGAGGAACCTTTAGAGTTCGTGGAGACGTATTGGATATTGTGCCTTCAGACTCTAATAGCAGAGGTATAAGGGTGGAGTTCTTTGGTGATGAAATAGATAGGATAAGAGAGTTTGACATTTTGACTGGTGAAGTTCTAAAGGACTTAAAGCATGTGCAAATCTTCCCTGCATCACACTTTGCAACTTCTAGGGATAAGCTTGAGGTCGCTATAAAAAAGATAGAAGAAGAATTAGAGGAAAGATTAAAGGAGCTAATAGCTCAGGATAAGGTTTTAGAGGCTCAGAGACTTAAGCAGAGAACTAACTTTGATATAGAAATGATAAGGGAAGTAGGTTACTGCAGTGGTATTGAGAACTATTCTAGAATAATGGACGGAAGAGAGCCAGGAACCCCTCCAATGACCTTATTAGACTATTTCCCTGATGATTTCTTGCTTTTTATAGATGAAAGCCATGTTACCTTGCCTCAGGTTAGGGCTATGTACGCAGGAGACCGTTCAAGAAAGACCACCCTGGTGGAATATGGCTTTAGACTGCCTTCTGCCTTTGATAACAGGCCCTTAAAGTTTGAGGAGTTTGAAGAGAAGATTAATCAGGTGGTTTTTGTTAGTGCTACTCCTGCCAAGTATGAGCTAGATCATTCTGCTGTGGTGGCAGAGCAAATTATAAGGCCTACAGGACTATTAGACCCTGAAATTATCGTTCATCCAGTAAAAGGACAGATCGATGATCTTTATGCTAATATCCAAAAGACTATAGAAAAGGGCTTTAGGGTTTTAGTAACCACCTTGACTAAAAGAATGGCAGAGGATTTGACCAAATACTTGAAGGAGCTTAATGTGAAAACTACCTATTTGCATTCGGATATAGATACTATCGATAGAATGAAGATTATTAGAGACCTTAGAAAAGGTGAATTTGATGTGCTGGTAGGTATAAATCTTTTAAGAGAGGGCTTGGATATACCAGAGGTGGCCTTAGTGGCTATATTAGATGCGGATAAGGAAGGCTTCTTAAGATCTGAAACCTCACTTATTCAGACCATTGGTAGAGCGGCTAGAAATAGTGAAAGTAAGGTTATCATGTATGCCGATGAGCTTACAGATTCTATGAAAAAGGCTATCGGAGAAACTAATAGAAGAAGAGCCATTCAGATGGAGTATAATAAAAAGCATGGTATAACTCCTAAAACGGTAAATAAGCAGATTAGAGATATAATTGAGATTTCCTCTGTATCGGAGGAAGGGGCAGAGTACGGCTCTATGGAAGAGGCTATGGAAGCAACCTTAGAAAATATAGATAAGACTATAGAAATGTATGAAAAGGAAATGAGGGAAGCTTCTAAGGAGCTTCAATTCGAAAGAGCTGCCCAGCTTAGAGATAAGATTTTTGAATTAAGAAAAGCAAAAAGTAAGCTTAGCAAAGGCTAGATATAAAAGGGATGAGGTAGAGCTCAGTACGGCACAATATAAGATATGCTCTATTATTATAAGTGCAGTGAGAGACCTCATGGATATCCCACAAATAGATTTTGTAGCAAATAGAGGAAAGGCTTATTTAGCTTTGAGAGAAAAATTAGACTAAACTTAGAGAGTAGAGGTTGAGACATATGCAGGAAAAAATAAAGATAAAGGGTGCAAGAGTTCATAATCTTAAAAATATAGATTTAGAGATTCCAAGAGAAAAGCTAGTGGTTTTTACAGGCTTGTCTGGTTCTGGTAAGTCCTCCTTGGCCTTCGATACCTTGTATGCAGAGGGCCAGAGGCGTTATGTGGAATCCTTATCTGCCTATGCAAGAATGTTTTTGGGACAGATGAATAAACCAGATGTGGATTATATCGAAGGTTTATCGCCAGCTATATCCATAGACCAAAAGACTACTAGTAAAAATCCAAGATCCACTGTTGGAACGGTTACAGAAATATATGATTATTTAAGACTTCTTTATGCCAGAATTGGGGTGCCACATTGTCCAAAGTGCGGCAAGGAAATTACTCAGCAAAGTGTGGATCAAATGGTGGATACTATCTTAGAATTGTCAGAGAGAACTAAGATTCAAATTATAGCTCCAATTGTTAGAGGGAGAAAGGGACAGCATGAAAAGGTGCTTGAAAGCATAAAGAAAAAGGGTTTTGTTAGAGCTAGAATCGACGGTGAAATGTACGATTTAACTGAAGATGAAGTGGTTTTAGAAAAAAATAAGAAGCATACTATTGAGGCTATTGTAGATAGATTAGTGGTTAAGCCAGATATACATAGTAGATTGGCCGATTCACTAGAGACTGCTTTAAAGCTAGCAGAGGGTGTAGTAATTGTTAATGTCATTGATGGAGAAGACATGCTATTTAGTGAAAACTTTGCCTGTGCTGACTGCGGAATCAGTATTGACGATTTATCTCCTAGAACCTTTTCTTTTAACTCACCCTTTGGTAAGTGCGACCATTGCGATGGGTTAGGTACCTTACTAGAAATTGATGAAAATCTTGTGATTCCAGATAGAAGCAAGAGCATAAATGAAGGGGCCTTTGCCCACTGGGGCAGTGGAAGGTTCAAGGAAGACTCCTGGACCCACAATGTAATGCTAGCCTTGAGCAAAAAGTATAATTTTTCCTTGGATACTCCTATAAATGAGCTGCCAGATGAGATTGTAGATATTTTATTGTATGGTACTAAGGGTGAAAAAATTCTTGTCCATTATGACAGAGAATTTTCTTCTGGACAGTTTAATCATATTTATGAGGGAGAAATAAATATATTAAAAAGAAGATATTTGGAAACTAATTCCGACGTAATTAAGGCGGAAATAGAACAGTATATGAGTGATAATCCATGTCCAAAGTGTAAGGGTGACAGATTAAAGCCTGAAGCTTTAGCTGTTACTGTAGGTAACTTGAATATAGCAGAATTCTGTAAGCTATCTATTAGTGATGAGTTAAAGTATCTAAAGAATTTGGAGCTATCTGAAAAGCAGAAAATGATTAGTGGACAGATAGTGAAGGAGATTATCAACAGGCTTAGCTTCTTAGAAAAGGTTGGATTGGATTATCTATCCATGGCTAGAAGCGCTGGCACCTTGTCCGGTGGAGAGGCCCAGAGAATTAGATTAGCTACCCAGATAGGTTCTTCTTTAACTGGTGTCCTTTATATACTAGATGAACCTAGTATAGGTCTGCACCAGAGAGATAACGATAAGCTTATTGAGGCACTGAAAAACCTTAGAGACTTAGGGAACACCTTAGTAGTGGTAGAGCATGATGAGGATACAATAAGAGAAGCAGATTATATCGTTGACATCGGACCGGGGGCTGGAGAGCATGGCGGAGAGGTTGTGGCTGCAGGAACCTTAGAGGAAATCAAAGCTGCAGAGAATTCTATAACAGGACAGTATCTCTCTGGTAAGAAAGCGGTTATGGTGCCAAAGGAAAGAAGAAAGGGTAATGGAAAGTTTATTAAGGTAATAGGAGCCACAGAAAATAATCTTAAAAATATAGACGTAGAATTCCCTTTAGGAGTATTGACGGCGGTTACAGGAGTATCTGGCTCTGGTAAGAGTACCCTTGTTAATGAAATCCTATTTAAGGCACTACATAAGGAGGTCAACAGGGCAAGAAGCTTCCCAGGTGCTCATAAGGAAATACAAGGTATAGAGTATATTGATAAGGTTATTGATATTGATCAAAGCCCTATAGGCAGAACGCCCCGTTCCAATCCCGCTACCTATACTGGCCTGTTTGATTTAATTAGAGCAATCTTTGCCGATACCAGCGATGCTAAGATGAAGGGCTATAAGCCGGGAAGATTTAGCTTTAATGTAAAAGGTGGACGTTGCGAAGCCTGCAGTGGTGATGGTATAATCAGGATTGAAATGCAATTTCTTTCTGACGTATATGTACCCTGTGAAGTGTGCAAGGGTAAGAGGTACAACAGGGAAACCCTAGAGGTAAAATACAAAGGTAAAAACATTGATGATGTACTTAACATGACAGTGGAGGAGGCTTTGAAGTTCTTTGAAAATATACCAAGAGTGAAGAATAAGCTTCAAACCTTGTATGATGTTGGTCTAAGTTATATCAGATTAGGTCAGCCTTCTACCCAGCTTTCTGGAGGAGAAGCTCAAAGAATAAAGTTGGCCTATGAATTATCAAGAAAGAGCACTGGTAATACCCTTTACATTTTAGATGAACCTACCACAGGTCTTCATATAGACGATGTAAATAGGTTAATATCTATACTACAAAGACTAGTGGATGCAGGCAATACCGTTATAGTAATTGAACATAATCTTGATGTAATTAAGTGTGTAGATTACATTATAGATTTAGGACCTGAAGGTGGTGCGAAGGGCGGTACAGTCATTGCTAAGGGAACTCCTGAGGAAATTTGTAGGAATAAATTGTCATATACGGGACAATATTTAAAAAAGATGATATAATAAAATGTAGACTAGCATAATGTATAAAATGCTAGTCTTTAAAATATTTTTATTATGGCAGGTGATATAAATATGGATTTTGCAGACTTATTAAAGCCCATTTTAGGAGTTTTGGTTATCGTAATAATATATGTTATAATTTTTATGGCTCTTAGAATAATGTATAAGGATGTAAAAAGTGGAGATAAGAAAAAGGCATTAAAGAAGGCCTATGGCTTAGAGGTAGTATCCGCCGTTGAAGGCTCTAATTTGAAAAGAGGAAGTATAATACCTATAAATAGGGTAATAACTTTAGGTAGAAGAGAAGACAATTTAGTTGTGTTAAATGACCCCTATGCCTCAGGATATCATGCAAAAATATATCCTAAAAACACAGAATACTTTGTTGAGGACCTTAATAGTACCAATGGGACCTTGCTTAATGACGAATTTGTTGAAGGCAAGGTACCTTTAGAAATTGGTGATGAAATACGTATAGGGGTAACAAGATTTAGAGTGATAGGATAGGAGATAATAAGAGAAAGAAAATGAATTTACTGCTAAGAAGGTGATGGTATGAAGGGAAAAAGGTGGGAGAGTAGACTTCTAATAGCAACCTATGCATTGTGCTTTGCCATGTTTGGTAGCTTGTTTTTGTTGAAGGAGCCCTTTGATAAAGGTGCCATTGTTATGGCCGTAATAATTTGCTTACTCTTTACCTATGGTTATATTATTATTAGAAAATTCTTTCCTGATGGCGATAAGTTTATCATTATGTTCACTGCGGTCTTTGCAGTTATAGGAATTGCTACCTTGTATAGAATAGATACTTCTGTAGCTATTAAGCAGGTAGTATGGTATACCTTAGGAATGACTGGCTTTATTGCTTTGGTAGTACTTTTACCAGACTTAAAAACCTTTGGTAAATATAGATATTTTTTTATGATAATGACCTTGATTTTTATGTCAATGGCAAGCTTGATAGGTTCTGAGCGAGGCGGAGCTAAAAACTGGGTTTTTTTTGGTCCTATCGGCTTTCAACCATCAGAGTTTGGTAAGATTTTTTTCTGTGCCTATTTGGCTTCTGCCCTAAGGAACCATAAAAAGGTGACGGATCTTATTGAGCCTGCTGTGATTGTATTAGCATGTTTACTCTTTATGGTGAATCAGACAGACTTGGGATCAGCTTTGATATTCTTTGGTATTGCCATTACTATGCTTTATATATCAACCTCTAATTCAAAGTATGTAATTGGCTGTTTTTTACTATTAGCGGTAGGAGCTATAGTTAGCTACAAGCTTTTTGGTCATGTGAGGGCAAGAGTTAATGTTTGGTTGGATCCTTGGTCCGATTATAATGGAGTTGGATACCAAGTGGCTCAATCCTTAATGGCCATTGCATCTGGCGGATTCTTGGGAAGTGGAATTGGTTTAGGCTATCCCCACTTAATACCAGTGCAAATGAGTGACTTTATTTTTTCTGCTATTGTAGAAGAATTAGGTATAATTGCTGGCTTTGGTATAATTATTTTATTTTTCCTACTGTTTTATCGTTGTATGAGGGCAGCTATTTTTGTAGAGGATAGATTTTCTCAATTACTGGCGGTGGGTTATAGTACCATGTTAGCCTGCCAGGTATTAGTTATTATAGGCGGGGTTATAGGTGCCATACCTTTAACCGGTATTACTCTACCTATTATTAGCTATGGGGGAACTTCCATGCTGACATCCTTCTTTGCCCTTGGGATAATACAAAAGATTTCTGAGGATGCTTAACTGTGGATGAAAGAGAAGAATCTAAAGGAGGTGCTCTATGGAAGATTTATCATTGAACATAAAAAAGGTATTGATTGTATATCTGCTTTTGTTTGTAGCTTTGATTTCTTATTTTAGCTATTTTGCCATAGTAAAAGGTGAAGAGGTAGCCTATAATCCTAGAAATCAAAGACTGGCTGCAAAGAGAAATGCAGTTTTAAGAGGAACTATTTACGATAGGGACGGCAATGCCCTAACCAAAAGTGAAAAAACAGGCAAATCCACTCAAACTAGAGAATATATAGGAGGAGAAGCCTTTACACATATTATTGGATATAATTCTAGTAAATATGGCAGAACTGGTTTAGAGAATACTTATGATAAGGAATTAATGGCTGGTAGTGAGTTTTCCTTTTTTGATAGATTTAAGGATCCAGAAAAGATAGAAAAGCAAGTTGGTAATAGCATAAAGCTTACTATAGATTCTGATTTGCAAAAGCTTGCTTATAATGAGCTTAGGGCCTTAGGCAAAAATGGTGCTGTAGTAGTTTTAAATCCTAAAAATGGAGAGATTTTAGCCTTAGCATCGGCACCTTCTTATGATGCTAACAATCTAGATAAAATATGGGAAACTATTTCTAATGATGCTAATGCACCATTAATAAATAGGGCCACTTCAGGCGTGTACCCTCCGGGCTCAACCTTTAAGGTAGTAACTACCGTTTCTGGTCTAGAAAACATGAAAGGCTTGGAGGACAAAATATTTAATGATACTGGTAAGCTTACCTTTGAAGGCACAAACTTTATCTTAAAGAATTCTGGCGGCAAGGCCATGGGTAAAATAAATCTAGAAACCGCCTTTTATAGATCTAGCAATGTTTATTTTGGTAATTTAGCTATGGAATTGACCAATAAAAATTTAAGGCATACTGCGGAGAAATTCTATTTTAATAAGGAAATTGAAACTGAAGGGTTTTATATTAGCCAAAGTAAGTTTCCAGAGATACCTTCTTCGGACAAAAGTAATATAGCTCAAAGCGGTATAGGCCAAAGTGAAATCCAGGCTACACCTATTCAAATGGCTTTAGTAGCATCCACCATAGCTAATGATGGTATTATGATGAAGCCAAAGCTTGTTAGTGAAATTATTAATAGCGAAGGGGAAACTGTGAAAATCTTTCCTGATGAGGAGCTAGGAAGGGTTACTTCAAGAGAGGTTGCCGATAAGGTAACGGAATATATGAGACTAGTTGTTACCAAGGGTACTGGATCCGCAGCAGCAGTAAAGGGCTTATATGTATGCGGAAAGACTGGTACTGCAGACCATGCTAAAAGCATAACTAAACAGGCTGATGCCCATTCCTGGTTTATTGGCTTTGCCCCTCAGGAGGATCCACAGATTGCTTTAGCTGTTATCGTTGAGGAAGGCGGCTCCGGTGGCGGAAATGCAGCATCAATTGCCTCAAAGATTTTCCAAGCTGCTTTGAAATAAACTTATTATTAACAAAGGAAAAATGCATATGTCGTATATACGAGGATGTGATAGGAATGTTTGATTTTGAATATCAATTAAAGATGCTTCCTGATAAGCCAGGAGTATATTTAATGAAGAATAATCTTGGCGAGGTTATCTATGTAGGCAAGGCCAAGATTCTTAAAAATAGAGTTAGACAATACTTTCAAAAGTCAGCAAACCATGGGGCCAAGGTTCAGGCTATGGTGAAAAATATAGCTGAGTTTGAATATATTATCACAGATTCGGAAAGTGAAGCCCTTATTTTAGAGTGTAACCTTATAAAAAAGTATAGACCAAGGTACAATATATTACTAAAGGATGATAAGCATTATCCTTTTATCAAGGTTACAACCAATGAGGATTTTCCCAGAATATTTATTACAAGAAATTATGCTAAGGACGGTAATAGGTATTTTGGCCCTTATACTGATGTTTCTGTGGTTTATGAAACCTTGGAGTTAATTAGAAAGATTTTCCCCTTAAGAAATTGTAAAAGAAATATAGTTGAAAATGGCGAGGTTACACGACCTTGCCTTAATTATCATATTGGAATGTGCAAGGCACCCTGCGCTGGCCTTATTTCTAAGGCGGATTATGCTAAAATAGTCCATGATGTGATTAGTCTTCTTTCAGGTAGAGCCCCAGAGGTGATGAAAGGCCTCAAGGAAGAGATGGAAAGGGCTGCTGAAAATTTAGAATTTGAAAAAGCAGCGGCCATAAGAGATAAAATTAATGCCGTAACTAAGGTTCAAGAAAGGCAAAAAATTATTACTGGAAGCTTTGAGGATGAAGACTATATTCACATTTACAGCGACGACAAGGATACTTGTGCGCAAATCTTCTTAGTAAGGCAGGGTAAGGTCCTTGGCCGAGAGCATTATATATTAGAGGACACCGCTGATGAAAGTGTTGGATATATAATTGCTCAGGTTATAAAGGAGTTTTATGGCGGCACTCCCTTTATACCGCCTAATATATATGTGCCTGAGGTAGAAGACCAGGAACTTTTGGAGGAATGGTTATCTGCCAAAAGAGGCAGCAAGGTTCAATTAAAGATACCAAAGCGAGGAGATAAGCTTAAGTTCTTGGAGCTTGTTCAAAAAAATGCTCAAAATACCTTGGAGCAATTTAAGCTAAAGCTGTTAAAGGACAAGGAATTACAGGGGACGGTTCTCACGGATTTAGCTAACTTGCTTGAATTGAATGAGATACCTTACAGGATAGAGGCCTATGATATTTCCAATATACAAGGCTTTGATTCTGTTGGAAGTATGATAGTTTTTGAAAATGGTAGGCCCAAAAATGGCGATTATAGAAGATTTAAAATTAAGACCGTTGCAGGAGCCAATGACTATGAGAGCATGAGGGAGATTCTTCTTAGAAGATTTAAGCATGGCTTAGAGGAAATTAAAAGCATTCAAGAGAGAAAGCTAGAGTTTAGCCATGGTAAGTTTTCTGTTTTTCCTGATCTGATTCTGATGGATGGCGGTAAAGGTCAGGTAAATGTTGCTCTAGAGGTCCTTGATGAGCTAGGAATCAACATTCCTGTAGCTGGTATGGTTAAGGATGACCGTCACAATTCTCGAGGATTGATATATAATAATATTGAGCTTCCAATTAAACCAAGCTCTAATGTTATGCAGTTGATAACAAGAATCCAAGATGAGGTACATCGTTTTGCCATTTCTTATCATAGGACCTTAAGGGATAAAAGAATGCTACATTCTGTGTTAGATGAAATTCCAAACGTGGGGGAAAAAAGAAGGAAGGAACTGCTGAAGCATTTTGGTTCTGTAGAAAATATAAAAAAGGCTACTTTAGAGGAGTTATTGCAGACACCTTCAATCAATAGAAAGGTCGCAGATAGTATACTAGAATTTTTTGCAGGAAAGAAAAAATAATTTGTTTAAATTACACTTGATGAATGCTTACTATTTATGTATACTATTTGTGATGAACTTGTATAATTTTACAAATTAGTTAGGGGAAGAAGAATGAAAGATTATATGTATGTGGCAGATGAATTTAAAGCAATTGTAGGAGAAGATAATATACTTTTAAATGAACCGATGAGTAATCATATTTCCTTCAAAGTTGGAGGTCCTGTAGATATATTAGTTATACCTAGAAACTACGCTGATGTTCAAGAATTAATTAAGATATGCAATAGAACAGAAACACCATATTATATAATGGGAAACGGCTCCAACCTTTTAGTGAAGGATGGAGGTATAAGAGGAGTTGTAATTAAGCTTTCTGCATTAAATATTATAGAGGTTACTGACAACAAAATAGTTGCCCAAAGCGGTGCTCTTCTTTCTGACGTATCGGAAGCCGCTCTAAATCATGGCCTAACTGGCTTTGAGTTTGCATGCGGCATACCTGGCTGTGTAGGCGGAGCAGTAGCTATGAACGCTGGCGCTTACATAGGTGAGATTAAGGATGTCATCGAAAGTTCCCTTGTGGTAGATAAGGAAGGCAACCTAAAGCGACTGACTGCAGAAGAATTAGAGCTCAGTTATAGAAACAGCGTAATTCTTCAAGAAGGTTACGTTGTATTGGAAGCTACCTTTAAGCTACAGTACGGCGATTACAATGCAATCAAGGCCAAGATTGATGAATTACAGTTCAGAAGAAAAGATAAGCAACCATTAGAATATCCTTCTGCTGGTAGCACCTTCAAGCGCCCAGCAGGCTACTATGCTGGAAAGCTAATTGAGGATTCAAACCTAAAGGGAGTGACTATAGGTGGAGCACAGGTTTCCACCAAGCATTCTGGATTTATAATAAATACAGGCAACGCCACAGCTAAGGACATATTAGACTTAATAAAGCATGTTCAAAAAACCGTTTATGAAAAATTCGGCGTTGAGCTCCATACGGAAGTTAGAATCGTTGGAGAAGATTAAAATAGTGTTGATATTACATGGTTTAAGGACTGTTACATAATTAACTAATAGGTTAATTGTGCAACAGTCCTTTTCATGCCCAAAATAGGGCCAGGGCACATAAATGGTTGATTGCCATAATAAGCTTTCAACATTTATATATCTAGCACTATATTTCAGTAATTGAATGCCACAAACTGGTAGACGTTTGCTGATACCTTACTAAATTTCACTATATGGCTTTGTTTTAAAAACGAGTTGATGACTATAGTAAACAAATGGACAAGTCTTTTCTATTTATCAACACTTCTTTGAAACAAAGCAACATAGGTGCTTAGTAACAATTTACAGATGCTAGTTGCCAAATAATAAAGCTATATAGCTAAAAACTAATAAGCATCAACCCTAAATATTTATAATCATCCTTTTGATGTTTTTCTATTTTTAAAAGATCTTTTAGTATAAGGTTCTGCTTACATAAACTCACAGTATTTGCATTTAAATATCATTGATTATATTTAGACAACGTGTTAATATAACATTTATGAAAATCAAGCAAGAATCCATATATGTCTGATATGATGGTTCAGACGTCTCTACGGAACACCGATAAGTTTCCACTATGGATAATCTTCTGGAAAGCTGTTCCTCCACCAGATTATTCTAAAATGGTGGAGGATTTTTTTTGCTTTTTCTACATTCTATAAATTTATAAACTTAGGAGGACGTATTATATGAGACAGGATAGTACAAAAGATAACAAGAAGAGCTTATTGGAAAGAGTCTTCAGGCTAAAGGAAAATGGGACAAGTATTAAGACAGAGGTGGTAGGAGGGCTCACAACCTTTATCACAATGGCCTATGCACTTATGGTAATTCCCAATGTATTAAAAATTTCTGGGATGAACGCTCAAGGAATTAAGGGGGACGGAGCTACTGTTTTTAATGTGTTAAATGACCCTTATGTGGGATCAGCCTTTACAGCCATGTGCATAGTTTCCGCTCTTGGAACTTTAATTATGGCATTATATGCAAACTTACCCTTTGCCTTAGCTCCTGGTATAGGATTAACTGCGTTCTTTACATATAGTGTATGCTTAACTTTAGGTTATACATGGCAGCAGGGTGTGGCTGCAATATTTATCTCAGGTCTTGTGTTTATAATAATTACTATTACTTCAATAAGAGAAAGAATAGTAGAAGCCCTTCCACAAAATATTAAAACAGCTATGACCAGCGGAATTGGTTTATTTATAACATTAATTGGATTAAAGAGTGGTGGCATTATTGTATCTAATCCCGATACCTTAGTTTCTTTCGGAAGCTTCACTGAACCTAAGCCTCTACTAACTCTTATTGGTATTGCAATTATGGGCATTTTAGTGGCAAGAAAAGTTAAGGGAGCCATGCTTATTGCTATATTATTAACAACATTAATAGGTATACCTATGGGAGTTACCGACTTTAGCAATATTCAAATATTAAGTATGCCAAAATCAATTGTACCAACGTTTATGCAAATGGATTTTAAGGGATTATTAAACCAAAATGGTGCTGGAGTAATTGGTGCTATCACCAGTGTGATAATGGTAGTTCTAACATTCAGTCTAGTTGACCTTTTTGATACCATCGGAACTCTTGTAGGAACTGCCAACAAAGCAAATATGATTTTACCTGATGGAAAGATAAAAAACATGAAGAAGGCTTTGGTAGCAGATTCTATTTCAACAATTTTCAGCGGTATATTTGGATTAACTACTACCTCCACATATGTAGAATCAGCAGCTGGCATTGCTGCTGGTGCTAGAACAGGACTTTCCAGCACTGTAGTTTCAATCTTGTTCATATTATCTTTGTTCATGGGTGGTGTCGTAGGTATTGTTCCTACTGAAGCTACAGCACCTGCCTTAGTTATTGTAGGAATATTAATGCTAGAATCTATCAAAGAAGTGGATTTCAGCGACTTTACTGAAGCTCTACCAGCATTCTTTACCATTGTAATCATGCCATTTAGCTACAGTATTGCAAACGGCATTGCTGCCGGTATAATTTTTTATCCGTTAATGAAGCTATTTACAAAAAGATATAAGGAAGTACACCCAATTATTTATGTTCTAGCAGTACTGTTTATTATAAGATTTATCATGTTGCCTCAATAGTAAGATTTAAAAAGTAATTAATACTTTAACTATAAAAGCAATCTTAAACTTCAAGGAGTATAAGATTGCTTTTTGCAGTTATTATTGGGGACGACGGATAAACATCGTAACAGTTTTTGGCAATGGCGATGTTTCAAAATAGGGTTGATTACTACAGAGGTGGACAAGTTGTATTAATATAAATCCTGTTAACCGTCCCCAACCTTTTTAGTTGAATTCTGTTAACCGTCCCTATTTCAAAGCTTCCGAAAGATAAGCAGCCATAATATTTAAAATCCTATTTATTTATACTTTCAGTATGTTATAATAAAAAAATAGGAACTGTACTAATACAACCATAAATTAATACAACTATATTAATTTATTTTTTTATTAAGGTAACAATTAATCAAAATAATATTTTTCATTAATTCATAGTCTACAAGAATTGTTGGAACTATCAGTAACAATTAAGCAATATTATAAGTTTTAAATTATAAATTAGTAAAAATCAATTTTAAGGAATAGAGAACATAGAAAGAACGGATAAATAAAGTTTAAATGAGCAAAAAAGATAAAAGACAAATAAAGAATATTAAATTAAATATCCAATAAGCAACAACAGGAGACGATTAAATAATAATGTTAACAAATAATAAATATAAGAATAAAGGCTGAAATTAGAAGCCTATAACTTGCTTATAGAGTTTAGATTATAGAGGAGGATTTTAATGAGATTTGTAATTGTTACAGGATTGTCCGGAGCAGGTAAAACACAAGCAATGAGAAGTCTTGAGGACTTAGGGTACTTTTGCGTTGATAATTTACCTCCTACCTTAATTTCTAAATTTGCAGAGGCTTGCTATCAAACCGATGGGAGGATAGATAAGATAGCCCTAGTTATGGATATAAGAGGAGGAAAATTCTTTGATGCCTTATCTGAAAGCTTAAAGCATTTGGAGGATATGGAGTATAGCTATGAGATTTTATATCTAGATGCTTCAGATGAAGTGCTTATAAAGAGGTATAAGGAATCAAGGAGAAAGCATCCATTAGCCCCAGAAGGCAGAGTTTTGCAGGGAATTGCCTTGGAAAGAAAAAAGCTAAGCGAAATGAGAAACAGGGCGGATAATATCATAGACACTTCTAAATTATCCATATGGGATTTGAGACAGAAGATTACAGAAATCTATGGTGAAGAAGGGCAAACGGAGATAGAGCTAATGATTACTGTGCTATCCTTTGGGTTTAAGTATGGTATTCCGGTAGATTCGGACTTGGTTTTTGATGTAAGATTTATACCAAATCCCTTTTATATTCCTAAGCTTAAGCAATTTTCTGGCATTGATGAACCAGTTAGTAAATATGTATTAGATCATGATGTTACTAGGGAATTTATAAAAAAATTAGAGGATATGCTTGAGTTTTTAATACCAAACTATATAAAAGAGGGAAAGAGACAGCTGATACTTTCCATTGGCTGCACCGGCGGTAGACATCGTTCAGTAGCTATTGCAAATGCAATATATGAAAGTCTTCAATCTAAGGGACATAAAGTAACTATTGAGCATAGAGATATTAATGAGGATATAAATAGAGGTGGTATCAAGCTATGAGATTTACTGATTGGTTAAGGCCAGGAATTAAGGTTAAGCGATGGGTTTTATTTGGTATAATGGGAGTTATCTTTATTGCCTTTGGACTATTAGAAGTAGCTCAACATAGATTTTATAATATATATTACAAGGCCTTTTGGCTTCACTTGAATTTAATGGGAATATTCATCATATATATAGCTATAACCCAAGGGATGAAGTCTATAATTGCTCTAATTAATAAAGGATATATTAATGTCAAATTGGACTCTAGAAAACTAGAAAGTCTTATATATGAAAAGCGATTGTTGGTTAAGGGACCTAAGCTTGTTGTTATTGGTGGGGGAACCGGTCTATCTACCATGCTAAGAGGTTTGAAATATTATACCTCAAATATAACTGCCATTGTAACAGTAGCAGATGATGGTGGTGGTTCCGGCGATCTAAGAGAGGATTTAGGAATATTGCCTCCAGGTGATATAAGAAACTGTATATTAGCTTTAGCGGATACAGAGCCGATTATGGAGGAATTGCTACAATACAGATTCCCAGATGGAAGATTAAAAAATCAGAGCTTTGGTAATCTGTTTTTGGCGGCTATGGATGGCATTTCTAATAATTTCGAAGAGGCTGTTCAAAAGATGAGCTCAGTTTTAGCGGTAACAGGAAGAGTTATGCCTGTTACATTGGATAATATGGTGCTAAAAGCTAAATTTAAAAATGGTAATATTGTTGAAGGAGAGTCAGCTATACCTGTTAAAGCTATAGAGCAAAAGACCTCCATTGAACGTATTTTTATAGAACCGGAGGATGCCAAGCCCCTAGAGGACGCTTTAAAGGCAATAGATGAGGCTGATGCAATTATTTTGGGCCCTGGGAGCTTGTACACAAGTGTAATTCCCAACCTTTTAGTTAAAGATATTGCAAAGGCCGTTAAAAAATCTAATGCCTTAAAGTTATATGTATCAAATATTATGACTCAGCCAGGTGAAACTGGTGGATACGATGCTGGGGACCATGTTAATGCTATATATAAGCATGTTAGTGAAAACTTCTTAGATTATATTATCGTCAATGCGGGAAAAATAGATAAGCAATTAGAAAAAAAATATAAATCTGAGGGCTCTCAGCTAGTTGAAATAAATCACAAAAAATTAAAGAAGCTTGGTGTTGGAGTAATTGAAGGTGATTTTGTAAAAATTAAAAAAGGATTTATTAGGCATGAT
>DGDR01000140.1:0-4048 GCA_002385545.1 Clostridium sp. UBA3947 | reverse complement strand
ATTATTGAATACTTCTATTTATCAGAGAGATTGAAGCAGAATAAAAAGATTAGGGAGTAGGAACTATGTCATTTTCATCTAAGGTTAAAGAAGAGATTTGCAGAAACACAGATTTAGATAAAAAAGAAGCTTTGGCTATACTTTCAGGCATAATGAAAGTTAGTGGTACTCTTTCTTTTGCTTCTAACAGACAAATTAATTTTAGAATAACTACTGAAAATGCTGCTATTGCTAGATTAGTATTTAAATTGCTGAAAAAATACTTCAATATTCACACAAGACTAATGGTGAAAAAGAGTAGCTCCTTAAAGAAAAATAATATTTATATGGTGGTTATTACCGAGGAAATGGGAGTTAGAGATATCCTAAAAAAAGCAGGTATCCTATCTGATAAGGAGGAAATGATAAGCTTTGAGTATGGTATAAAAAGCTCCTTGGTTGATACCGATGAAACTAAGAAGGCATATATAAGAGGTGCCTTTTTAGGCGGTGGAAGCATAAGCAACCCAGAAAAAACCTACCACCTTGAATTTGTAACCCATGATTTAGATTATGCTCAAGAGCTTAGTGCTCTTATTAATAGCTTTGGATTAACCTCAAAGGTTATACAAAGAAAGAACAGCTTCATAATATATCTTAAGGAGGGCGAGCAAATTGTTGACCTTTTAAATATCATAGGAGCTCACAATTCACTGCTAGAACTTGAGAATATTCGAATTATGAAGGAAATGAGAAATAATGTAAATAGACTTGTTAACTGCGAAACAGCAAACTTAAGTAAAACTGTCAATGCAGCAGTGAGACAGGTTGAAAGCATTAAATTGATACAGAAGGAAATTGGTCTAAATCGATTACCTCAAAACTTAAGAGAGATTGCAGAATTAAGATTGAATCACCCAGATGAATCCTTAAAGGAACTAGGAGAAATGTTAAACCCTCCAATAGGAAAGTCTGGGGTAAATCATCGTCTTAGAAGAATCGAAAAGATAGCAGACGAACTTAGAAAGGAAGAAAGGTAAGGGAAAAGATAATGTCAAAGCATGAGGATATAATTAAGTATATATTATCCCTAGAAGTTGGACATAAAATTTCCGTTCGCGGTATAGCATCAGACTTAGGTGTTAGTGATGGAACAGCATATAGAGCCATAAAGGACTGTGAGACTCTAGGTATTGTTTCTACCATCCCTAGGGTTGGAACAGTAAGAATAGAAAAGGTAGAAAAGAAAAGCATCGATACTCTTACGTATGCTGCAGTAGTTAACATAGTGGAAGGTTCAATTCTAGGGGGAAAGGAAGGCATTCATAAGACTTTAAATAAGTTTGTTATTGGAGCAATGACCATAGACGCCATGCAAAGATATATATATCCTGGTTGTCTATTAATTGTAGGTAACAGGGAAGAAGCCCAAGAGCTAGCACTCAACAATGAATCCGCTGTCTTAATTAGTGGTGGATTCACCTGTAGCGATAGAATCAAAAAGCTGGCCAACGAAAAATGCTTGCCCATAATATCATCCAGCTACGATACCTTTACCATTGCTACTATGATAAACAAGGCCATATCCGAAAGCTTAATTAAGAAAGACATAATATTAGTAGAGGATATAATGATTCAAGACCCTGTAAGTCTCAAAACCGATACCACTATAAAAGAATGGAAACAGATTATAGTAGAAAAAAAGCATGAGCGATATCCAGTGGTAGATGACGAAAACAAGGTAGTAGGAGTTGTTACCATGAAGGATATGCCTATAGATGCTTCTCCAGAAGATACTGTAGGCAAAATCATGAGCAAAAACCCAATCACAGTAACACCAAAAACTACCGTAGCCTATACCGCCCACATCATGTCCTGGGAAGGCATCGAAATAACACCAGTAGTTGATAACAAAAAACTAGTAGGAATCGTTACAAGAAGGGACGTAATAAAAGCTCTTCAATACGCCTCTAGACAACCACAGGTTAGCGATACCCTAGAAGACATGATTTTAAAGAGCTTTAGCTATGAAATAGAAGACGGAAAGGTCCACTACACCGGTAATATAACTCCTCAGATGATAGACAATATCGGTACTGCATCCTGGAGTTCTCTAAACATGCTAATATCCACACTCGGCTTGGCAGGTCTAAGGCAAAAAAATAATATAAATATATCCATGGACAGCATAATGACCTACTTCATGAAGCCAGTACAAGTAGACAGCAGCATACACATCTACGTAAACGTAATAGACGTAGGCAGAAACTTCTGCAAGGTAGAAGTAGATATGTTCAACTCCAACAAGGATCAAATAGCCAAATCCATGCTCTCCGCTAGGGTAATAAAAAAATAGGGACGGTTAACAGAATTTGTAGCAAATAGGGACGGTTAACAGAACTTATATTGAGTTAAAGAATTTGAAAAATTGAAGCCCAAATATTGTGCTTACGTAATACCGTATTTAATGGGAGCGATAATTGGGTAGCGATGGTTATTAATGAAATGATTCTGTATTAGGATTGTAAAGGAGCATCAAATTAAGCAACGGTTGGATAAAGATAGTTAAAACTTTTGGATAGTTACACCTAATTATTATACTTTTGGTTAATGGAGAAAGTGTCTTCTTCGATGCTTGTCCAATTCTAAAAAATCAGAATTCTATTAATGATAGATAGTATTTGCTGTGAAGATGTTGATTTTGGTATGGTCTCAAGAATTCCAAGAAAGTTATATACCAATGACCATAACAGCTAACAGGTTGGCTATTTTCTATGGTGGCAGGAGCTGGTTTAGAGGGTATCCTTCATCTAAATAGAGCTACGGCATAAATATTAAATCAAAGTAAAGTTGTATTGACTTATCCAAGAATGAATTATAAAAGAGTGTACTAGGAAAAAAGATTAGTACCTCAAAAGCATTGTCCAAGAACTAATAGGGGAGGATGTATATTTTAATATGAATTTATACATAAAGGTACTCTCTTCTTAACGGTGACAACTGTGCAGATAATGGATTTTTATTAACTATGTTTTTATTGAGAGTAACGCTTTGACACATTAAGACCCTAAGTTTTGAAGAAAAAATAGTATATGAAGGAGTAATGGGAGTTTACGCTTCAGTAGCTTCAAAAAATTTTTGAATAAATTATAGGGCAGTGCGTTAAATTATAAATTATAATCAATATGATTTACCCAACAGAAGTATTTTCTTTTAAAAAGTCATCTATAATATTTTTATATTTGGGATCTGATACTATTAAGTCAGATCCTTTTTGTGATAGGCGCCATACGCTGGAAAGTGTTAAATTTTGCAGAGCAACACATATATTCTTAAGAGAAAAATCACCTAAGCTACGGGCAAGAACGATAAATAATGACTTTAATTCATTGTTTTTATGATTATATTTTAAATGCAAACTAAAATCCTGCCCTAAATAGGAGGCCATAAAGTTTTTAATGGTTTCTAATGAAAAATCTCGATAAACTAAGGGCTTTTCGCTTCTGTATTCATTTTCTTCTGGTATAAACTCTGTAGCTTTTTCTAACTCAACAGAATCAGGCAGTTGGTAGATATTTTTGAGTAGCTCAAGATATTTTTGTCTAGCTTTTATTATATCTTCTCCAAATTGCTGAAGAATATAATTAGCATCTAAAATGTTGAAAGTATCCTTCTTCTTTCCTAAATATATAGCAAGACTTGAGTAAGGGTACTTAGAAACATCATTTTTATAAGCCTTGATATCTTTAGGATTATTATGGATATATGCGGATAAGGTTATAAGGTATCTGTCACTATTAACGATTTTGCTCTTAAATCTATCTTGGAATAAATGACCGTGACGATCATGTCGCTTATTATAATACATGGCATAGCTTTGATTAATGGATTTCATTATTTTGCTAATGTCTGCACCAGAGCAGTCAATAATAAAATGGGCATGAGTTGTCATAAGACAATAGGCATAAAGACGGAATCTATATAAATTCATCTTGGATTCGGCAAGTAATGCCGAAAGGCATTGAAATTAAAGAAATTTTTGTTCAAAAAAATTAAAAGAAATCATCCC
>DGDR01000133.1 GCA_002385545.1 Clostridium sp. UBA3947 | reverse complement strand
TTAATTAACAGAATAGAGGAAATGATATACAAGGAAGAGAACATTCTGTTTCCAATGTGCCTAGACACTCTTACAGAGGATGAATGGTTAAAAATAGAAGCAGAAAGTGGCGAAATAGGTTACTGTATTACTGAACCTGCTGGAAAATGGAAGCCTCTTAGAGTGAATGTTGAAAATAAGGAAGAGAAAAAACTAGGGGAAGAAGACGACAAGGGCTATATAAAATTTGAAACAGGAATTTTAAAGGTTAATGAATTAAGTGCTATGCTCAATACCTTACCCTTTGATATAACCTTTGTTGATAAGGATGGGATTGTTAAATATTTCTCTAATAGCAGTGAGAGAATATTTGCTAGAACCAAGGCTGTTATAGGAAGGACTGTTATGAATTGTCATCCGCCAGCCAGCGTTCATGTGGTAGAGCAGGTAGTAGAAAATTTGCGTAGTGGTAAAAAGGACCATGAGGATTTCTGGATTAAGATGGGCCCTAAATATGTTTTAATTAGATATTTTGCTGTGAGAGATGAAAAGGGCGAATTTTTAGGAGTGTTGGAAGTAACTCAAAATATTCAACCTATACAAGAAATAACAGGAGAAAAACGTTTAATTGATTAAAATTAAAAAGGATGTTCTGGTGAAGTATGCAGATGAACATCCTTTTTTAGATAAAGCATGCAGTTGAGTTTACATTTATTTCTTAGGAATGGGGTGAAACAATGAAATACTTAACTGCATGCCCTTTGGCATATAATGGTTCCACAGCCCGTAACATTGTTAAAAAATAAACTATCTCTATAGATAGTTTAACATAATAATATAAAAAATAAAAGGAATATTCACAAAAATTCTGAAGAATTAAATTCCATTAAGTGCTTGGATATTTAATATAGATATTGTATCCTTATCATAATCTATGATGCCTTCCTCCTTCATTTTGATTAGTTCCCTTGACAAGGAAGGCCTTTGCACACCTAGCTTATCAGCCCATTCTTTTTTTGACATACCTATTTTAATAGTGCTTTGCCCGCTATTTACATATTTATTGTATAAAAATTCGCAAATCTGCTGCCTTATGGTTTTTAAGGTTACTTGCTTTAGCTTGGAGCTTAAATTAACAGCTCTGTTAGAAAGGGTTCTTAAATATTGATATAAAAATGAAGTGCTTTTTTGACATAACAAGGCTACAGAATCTTTAGGAATATGTAATATTGTGGATTTTGTTTTTGAAAGCACCGTCATAGGATAGGTGTTGTTATCACCAAAGAGCAGATTTTCACCAAAGGTATCACCTTTTTTGAAATTAGCTACCGTAAGCACCTTTCCATTAGGATCTATCTTTTGAATTTCAACCTCACCTTCTAATATAATGCTTAAATTGCTACAAATCTCCTCTTCATTAAATATGATATCCTCTTTACTGTAAGCCTTTATAGAATAGTCAGTGGTAGAGAAAAAGTTTGTTAGCTCATCTTTATTAAAATCATTAAATAAGTGATGGTTTACTAAGTAAGGAATATATGGTTGAATAGTCATATAAATACCTCCATGGTCTTGGAATATTTGATAATGATTATTATTTATAATACTCTATTTTTTGTCCTTTAACAATAGAAGTCCTATAAATCCAATATACATAATATTAAATAATATTTAATATTGATAATGTATATGTGTAAAACTATAATTATAATAAATAACAGAAAGTGAAGGGAAATAAGCATGCAATATGTTATTTCGATTATTGTTGGAGCTATTATAGGATATGTAACCAATTGGCTGGCTATAAAGATGCTATTTAGACCTCAAAAAGAAATAAGAATAGCAGGAAAAAGGCTGCCCTTTACTCCTGGCCTCATTCCTAAGGAGAAGGACCGAATGGCTGCTAGTGTTGGAAAAGCCATAGGTGAGCATTTACTGACAAAGGAAACCTTAATTGAGGCTTTGGATAATGAAAGAATAAGAAACCATATAAGTCACTGGATTGGAGAAAAGGTAAGGGATTTTAAAGATAAGTCAAATTCCTTAGAAGATTTATTGCAAAGACTATTAGGCCAGAGATACCCTAGGGTTATGGAAAAGGTACGAAGCTTATTAGTGGCTAATATAGTCCAGTTCCTACAAGCTAAAGAAAATAAAAAGAGGTTTACAGATGTAATTAGGGAATTTATTAAAAAGACTCTTATGGCTTCACCAGAAAGCATAGTAGCAAATGAATATTTAATAAAAGCAAAGGAATTTACTATAACTAAATTAAAGGAACTTAAAGACTCTGAGGATTTGAAGGGAAAACTACAGGTTTATATTGAAAAGAACATTGTACTGCTGGAGCAGTCTGAAAAATCCCTGCAGGATATATTGCCAGAGGGAATTATTCTTTCCGTTAAAGCTTACATATACAATTCTAGGCAGGATATTTGCCAGGGCATAAGCAAGCTGTTAAAGGAGCCTAATGTGAGCAATAGATTTAAGAACGCCATAGGAGCTATGATTAATAATAATCTTAATTCCTTAGTGGCAGCTTTTATTAAGCCAGATACAGTATATAACAAGCTCACTGCTGTCCTCGATGACTATTTCAAGGAAGATGAAAATCAAAGAAATGTTGCTATGATGATAAATGATAGCATACAAAGGCTTCTAGAGGATAGGATAGGGGAGTTACTTAAGAAAATATCTGAGGAAGATAGGGTAACCTTAACTAAAGCCTTGGTGGATATGTTGGCAGATAACATTCTTACCGATACGGTAATAGATAATATTTTCGATGAGTTGGAAAAGGGCTTCCTAGCATATACTTCCTTGGATCAAATGCTTGCTAATATTAATGAGAATTATGACTCAAAGATAGCGAGTTTTCTTATTGATAGATTCCAAGAATATGCTTCAGGAGAAAGGTTCCAGCTATTTGTGGATAAATTAACTGGCTGGGCCTTAGAGCAGATAGGAAAGTCCATACCAGCAGCAATTATGGGCGATGATTTAGAAAAGATAACTAGAGTAATTACAGAGGCCTGGGAGGCTTTATTCCAGAGGTTTCTTCACAAGGATGCCCAGGAAATCATTGAAGCTATGGATATCCCTAAGGTAGTGGAGGCAAGAATCAATACCTTCGACGTTTCCTATACGGAGGAGATTATTTTATCCCTAGCCAAAAAAGAACTAAACGCTATAACCTGGCTAGGAGCTTTACTAGGAGCAATTATAGGGATTTTATCCCCCTTGCTCTCCAGCCTATATTAAGAAATAAGGGTCTGTTGCACAAGAAGGGATTTACTAATTGTGCTGCAGACCTTTTTTATGCTCGAAGGGCCTACTGCTTGTCCAAATATTTCAATATATGCATCAACACTTTTTTAAAACAAAGCAACATAGCTCAAAAAAGCTACTATAGATCTATTGAGAGAGAACTATAGTAGAAATAAAAGTTTAATATAAAAATGCAAGGAAAAGCTGCTGCAAAACTAGAGAATAAGCTAGTACTGCAACAGCTACCTAAAATCCAACCTTTAATTTTCAACCTCTAATCTCTCCATGCTTCTCATAGTAAGCCACTTGTGCTATAGAATTGTCTTCATTAACAAAGACTACTTTAGGCTTATGGCCTGCCGCCTCCTGGGCATCCATTTGGCAGTAAGCCATGATTATAATCTTGTCTCCCTTTTGAGCACATCTAGCTGCTGCACCGTTGAGACATATTATACCGCTGCCAGCTTCTCCTTCTAGGGCATAGGTTTCAAATCTTTCTCCATTATTAATGTTAACAATAGCTACTTTTTCATATTCTAGAATTCCTGAAGCCTCCAGTAAAAGCCTATCTATAGTTATACTTCCTACATAGTTAAGATCTGCTTGGGTAACTGTAGCTCTGTGAATTTTAGATTTTAGCATATTCAAAACCATATACTTTTCCTCCGCTTATAGTGTTATTGTAATATTATCTATTAGACGAGTTTTTCCGAAAAATGCTGCTAAGGCTACAAGTACAGATTTATCTATTTTTTCAACGGGCTTTAAGGTAAGGCTATCTACAATTTCTATATAGTCAATTTTACACAAGGGTTCTGCTTCTAAAAAGCTTCTTATGTATTCTATTACAGCGGTGCTATTTCTATTGCCTTCAAGTATAAGCTCCTTTGCAGCCTTTAAGCTCTTATTTAATATTACAGCAGCCTGACGTTCTTCTTTGCTTAGATGAACATTTCTAGAACTTTTGGCAAGCCCGTCCTCTTCACGAACTATAGGACAACCGATGATTTCAATATTCATATTTAAATCTTCTACCATTCTTTTAATTACCGCTAGCTGCTGGGCATCCTTTTCACCGAAATATGCCCTAGTGGGGGTTACTATATTAAAGAGCTTGGTAACAACAGTACATACACCTCGGAAATGACCAGGTCTAGCCTTGCCACATAGTTCGTCTGTTAGGCCTTCAACCTCTACAAAGGTAGAAAAATTGCTTGGATACATTTCTTCTACACTAGGATTGAAGATTATGTGTCCCCCAGATTCAATAACCATTTTCTTGTCTCTTTCTAAATCTCTTGGGTAGGTATCCAAATCATCCTTTACATTGAATTGAATAGGGTTAACAAAAATACTAACCACTACTTTGTCATTTTCCATGCTAGCTCTTTTTATAAGGGAGCAATGACCTTCATGCAGGTAGCCCATAGTGGGTACAAATCCTATGGATAAACCTTCTTTTTTCCAAAGCTGTACTTGTGCTTTGATTTCTTCTATCTTGTGAAAAATCATTATCTAACCTCCTAGTAGAGTTTTTCTATTATGGTATCATCAATACTAAATTCATGCTCTGGTCCTGGAAAAAGTCCTTCCTCAACCTCTGCCTTATAAGCCTTGATGGAACTTTTTATAAGCTCGCCCACTTGGTTGTACTGCTTCACGAACTTTGGTGTGAAGTCATTAAACATACCAAGCATATCTTGATAAACTAGAATCTGACCGTCACAGCCCTTACCAGCCCCAATGCCTATGGTTGGAATAGTGAGCTTAGAACTTATTAACTGAGCTAGCTTAGCAGGTACACATTCCAAAGTTATGGCAAAGGCTCCAGCTTCTTCAATAGCTAAAGCATCCTCTAGAAGCTTTTTTGCAGCAGCTTCTGTTTTTCCTTGTACCTTAAAGCCACCAAAGGCATTAACAGATTGGGGAGTAAGACCTATATGGCCCATTACTGGAATAGATGCCTTTACAATAGCCTTAATTTGCTCTACTACTTCAGAACCACCTTCAATTTTAACAGCTTGGGCATGACCTTCTTTAACCAATCTACCAGCATTATAAACAGCATCATATACTGAAGCTTGATAGGACATAAAGGGGAGGTCGCTTATTACCATAGCCTTCTTTGCAGCTCTAGTGACTGCTTTTGTATGATGGATCATATCCTCCATAGTAACACTTAGAGTATTCTCATAACCAAGGCATACCATTCCTAAGGAATCTCCTACTAATATGCCGTCTATTTCACACTCATCTATTAGTTTAGCCATTGAGTAATCATAGGCTGTTAGCATAGTAATTTTTCTACCAGTTTCCTTAGCCTTTTGAAAGCTAATTGTAGTATTCTTCATTTAATTCACTCCTTGTGCTGAATGCTTTACCCAAACTGCAGCGGTATCTTCGCTGCCTATAAGTAAAATTTAACATACTGTATTTAGTAAATCAAGGAATAAATTATTATTTTGGGACTTTTCCTTAAAAAACTTATCTTAAGTTATAAGTTTGAAAATAGATAAGATTTATGTTAAAATATTACAAAAGATTTGAAAAGCTAGTAGATTATTGATAGAAGGCTAATACTTTTGAGGTGAAAAAATGAGTAGTTCTACCGTTAGAATGTTTAGTTTTTTTATGGCTTTAATCCTCATTCTTACAGCTATTATTGAAAATAACAGACGTAATGCCCATAGAATTTTAGCTGTTACAAATAAAGTAACTGTTCACTTTTATAAGCCAGATAACTGGCAGACAGCCTATATATATTACTATAATGGCGCAGTGACAGGGCCCGTTAGACCTGGTATGGAAATGACTCAGGAGGAAGGGAATTGGTACAGCTTTACTATTGTGGATTGGTCCAGTGCCGATATATTTTTTAATAATGGTGATGGAGAACAGATACCAGCAGATGGAGAAGTAGCCTTAAGAGTCAGTGGAGAGGTCTGGTATAAGGATGGCGTTTTATACTCAGAAAAACCAGAGGATAGTTAAAAATAGGAGGCGAGAAGAAAAATCTTGCCTCCTTTTAATGTGCCAAGAAATAAGCTTATATTTTTCTTACATTTGTGGCTTGCTCGCCTTTATCACCTTCTGTGATATCAAAACTTACCTTTTGGCCCTCCTCTAGGGATTTAAAGCCATCACTTTCTATGCTGGAATAGTGAACAAAAACATCCTTTCCATCATCGGTGGTGATAAAACCAAATCCTTTTTGAGCGTTGAACCATTTTACTGTACCTTCCATTTAAAAAACCTCCTAAAAATAAGAAAATGCATGGGGTATTATATTCCCCAGTTATAGTGTAACTAAAAATATGATAATTATACTCTGTATAAAGAAATAAAGAACCAATGGAAGGGGCATAAATAGGGGGTTTTAGAGTGCGTGGTAAAAATTGCCTTGTGTTTTTTGAAGTTTAAGGTTATTATATCATAGGTGCAAAGCTTCAAAGTTTTACACATAAAAAATCGGGGTGATAGTCATGGAACTTAAAATTTTTGATTCTCATGCTCATTATGATGACCAGCAGTTTGATGAAGATAGAGAAAAGGTTATTGAGGAAATACATAAGGCTGGTGTAGTTGGAGTTTTAAATTGCGGCTCCAGCTTAGATGGAGCAAGAACTTCCTTTAAGCTAGCAAAGGAATATGATTTCTTTTATGCTGCAGTAGGCATTCATCCGGAGAATGCTTATGAGCTTAATGACAGTGCTTTGCAGGAAATTGAACACATGGCTATTAGCAGTGATAAGGTTAGAGCTATAGGAGAAATAGGTCTAGATTATTACTGGGATGAAAACCCTCCAAGAGATGTGCAAAAGGAGGCTTTCAGAAAGCAGATGGCCCTTGCGCAGAAGCTTAGCTTACCAGTAGTTATCCATGACAGAGAAGCCCACGAGGATACCTTAACTATAATTAAGGAATTTCCTGAGGTGAAAGGGGTAGTTCATTGCTTTTCTGGCAGCGTTGAATTTGCAAGACAATGCCTAAAGGAGGGCTACTATATTGGCATTACTGGGGTAGTAACCTTTAAAAATGCCAAGAAAATTGTAGAGGTAGTAAAAGAGGTACCTATGGATAGATTGCTAGTAGAAACTGATTGTCCTTATATGGCTCCAACACCTTTTAGGGGAAAAAGAAATCGATCAGACTACATCCCATACATAATAGAAGAAATAGCAAAAATAAAGGGATTGTCTCAGTTAGAGGTTTGTGATGCAACAAGGCAAAATATAAAAAACTTGCTAAAGTTATAAAAATGGTGTAAAATGTAAAAGAAACTACTAAGTGGAATTATTGCACAATCCATGTATATTTTTTAAGAATATGGTCATATAATTAATTGTATTCACTTTAACCGGGTGAATATATATCCCGCTGTATGTGAGACTGTGAATTAATAAATAGGTATCATATATATTATTATATTTCATATGCACAGGGTTGCATTAGGACAGTCGCAATACAGACAGAAGCAGCATTGATTTTTTTGAGTTTCTTTGCTTCTGTAAAAAGGGAGGAAAAAAATAATGGAAACATTACAAAACAGAATATCTAAGTTTTTTTCCGTTGGTCCGAAATCAACATTTCTGTTGGTTCTATTGATAATAGGATGTTTCACAATAATTTATAACTTGAAAAAAGAAATTACAGTTATTGTAGACGGAGAGGAAAGGAAAATAGTAACATATTCTTCAAGCTTAAGAAAGACTCTTGAAAGAAGTGCAATAACTGTAGGACCAAAGGATAAAATCATACCCGGTTTAGACAGCGAAGTAAATGATGGAGATAAAGTTGTAATAACTAGAGCTGTGAACGTCAATGTTATGGTTGATGGAAAAACCCTGCAGCTCCAAACTGCAGAAGACAACATTGAGGACATGCTAATAGCAGAAGGAATCACAGTAAATGAGTCCGATAAGGTTAATCCTCCAAGGACTCAGGCCATCACTGACGGTATGAATATAAAAATCACAAGGGTAACTTCACAATTGGTGAAGGAGCAGCAAAATATTGAATATTCCACAGAAATCAGAAAAGATCCTAATTTAGCAAGCAATGTAACAAAGACAATTCAAGAAGGACAAACTGGTGAAAGAGAAATTACTACGAGAGTAGTTTATGAGGACGGGAAAGAGGTTTCCCGTGAGGTTATAAGTAATGTTGTTACTAAGGAACCTGTTAAAAAAGTCTTGCTACAAGGAACTCTTGGAATATTAAGCCTCAACCGTGGTGGTGACCAATTGACTTACAAAAGTGTTATAAGAGTTAAGGCTACAGCCTATTGCCCATGCAAGTCCTGTACAGGTAAGGATAGTTCTAGTCCTGGATATAACAGAACTGCTATGGGAACTCAAGCAAAAAGAAATCCTAATGGCTACAGTACCATTGCTGTAGATCCAAGGATTATTCCCCTAGGTTCAAAGGTATATGTAGAAGGCTATGGATTGGCCATAGCGGAAGATACCGGTGGAGCTATCAAGGGAAATAAAATTGATGTTTATTTCCCAAGTCATAGTGAGGCTCTACAATGGGGAGTAAAGTATAAGAATGTTTATATCTTGAAATAGAAGCCCTTTGGCTTCTATTTTACTTTTTAAGAGGAAATAATATAATATATTATATTATAAATAAATTTAAGTGTTGCTATACTAAGTGGAGGTAAGATGATTAAGGAAGTAATAGTGGTAGAAGGAAGAGATGATGTAGCTGCTGTTAAAAGAGCGGTAGAGGCAGAAGTCATAGCGGTAGGTGGCTTTGGTATAAATAGCAAGGTTATTAATAAGATTAAAGAAGCCCAAGCTAGGCAAGGGGTAATAGTCCTTACAGATCCAGACTTTGCTGGTGAAAAAATTAGAAAGATTATATCCAAAAGAGTTGAAGGAATAAAACATGCCTATATATCCCGTGAGGAAGGGACCAAGGAAGGGGATATAGGCGTAGAAAATGCTTCTCCCCAGGCCATAATCGACGCCTTAAATAAGGCTCATTGTGAGACTAAGGAAAGACGAGAGGAATTTAGCATGCAGGATATGTTTTTCTTTAGGCTTACTGGCAATGATGAAGCAAGCAGAAGAAGAGCAAGGCTTGGCAAGATACTAGGCATAGGTTATGGTAATACAGCAGCCTTTTTATCCCGACTCAATAGTTTTGGAATAAGCAAAGAGGAGTTTGTTCAAGCTATAAAACAGATAGATAATATAGGAAGTGGAGAAAGATAAGTATGGATAATTATAGTACTAAAGATATTGTAAAAAAATATGGTTTCAAATTTACAAAAAGTCTAGGACAAAATTTCCTAATAGACAATACTGTAGTTAGGGATATAGTTGAGGGAGCAGAGGTTAACAAAGAGGACTTTGTTATAGAAATAGGACCTGGAGTGGGAACCTTAACTAGAGAACTGCTAAAAAAGGCTAAGGCTGTGTGTGCCATTGAATTAGACAAAAGCCTAATATCCATTTTACAGGAGGAACTAAAGGACTTTGATAATTTTACCCTTATAAATGAAGATGCTCTAAAGGTGAATTTTAATGAAATCATTGGGGAAGAAAAAAGCGTTAAGCTAGTAGCTAACCTTCCTTATTATGTAACTACTCCAATTATCATTAGCTTACTTACAGGAGGATATCCCTTTAAATCCTTAACCATCATGATTCAAAAGGAAGTGGCAGAGAGAATGAATGCTGCTCCAGGTGGAAAGGATTATGGCTCCCTTTCTTTATTAGTGCAGTATTACTGCCATACAGAAATTATAAGAAAGGTATCTCCAGCCTCCTTTATTCCTCAGCCTAAGGTAGATTCTATAGTTATAAAGCTAGAGAAGCTACAGGCTCCTAGGGTACAGGTACAGGATGAGAAATTGTTCTTTAATATTATAAGAGATTCCTTTAATATGAGAAGAAAAACCCTTTCTAACTCCTTGAAAAATTTAAGCATAAGCAAGGAAAATTTATATAAGGCCTTTGAGGAAGCAGGCATTGATCCTAAGAGGAGAGGGGAAACTCTATCCATTGAAGAGTTTGCTAAACTATCAGATAAAATTAAAGCATATGAATAAAATTTCACATATATGTTCACTTTTATAATTGTCCCTCATATATTATATTGAATAATATTGTGGAGGGATAATACGGTGGCGCAAAAAAAAGGATATAGCAGATATTTTATAATACTACAGCAGGACGAGAATGGTTATTCGGTATCTTCTGATAAACTGCCTTCCGGTTATACTAAATTGGAGACAAAAAGTGATAAGTGCAAAATAACCTATTATGTACAGAATATAAAAAAGGAACTAGAGCCCTACTATATGGTTCTAATATGCAGCAAGAAGGATACAAAAAAGATTATCAATCTTGGTGAAATGAACATAGATGAGTATGGTAGAGCGGAGATAACATACGAATATAACACTAATAATATAGCTGGTAGTAGTCTACCTATAGATGTAGTGACCGGTGCAGCTATAATTAAGCAGGATGGCAGTAAAATTATATCAGTAATGAGCGGTTTTGCTGCAGCTGATCCACCATCAGATTGGAGAAGCTTCCCATTGGTTAGTGAAAATAGAAAAGATACTGCATCTGAAGAAAAAACAGAAAAGGTAGAGAAAAAGGCTCAAGATACTAAAAAGGAAGAGCCCAAAGTAGAGCAAGCTCCTGAAAATCCAAAGGCCTTTGAGGAATATGAAAGAAAAATTGAAGAATTAAAGCAATTGAAGGATAAGCAGGAAGAAGAGAGTAAGACCAATAATATAGAGAAAGTAAATGAAAGTGGAGGTCAAAAGCTCGAGGAAGGACTAAGTAATGAAGAAAAAGAAAGCCTAAAGGAGCTTATGGAAGAAAAGGCAAGACAGGAGCTTCAGGAGAAAATCAGAAGAGAAATTGAAGAAAAGGTAAGACGTGAAATAGAAGAGAAGGTTAAGAAGGAATTAGAAGAAAAGGTAAGAGAAGAATTAAAAGAGGAAGGTAGCCAGAAGAAGAGTGTAAAGGATGATACTCAGAAGCCTGAGGAAGAATCTGAAATAAAGAAGGAGCCAGTGGAAGAAGATAAGACTATTTTAGATGAGTCAAGGGTTTTAGATGATAAGGTACAGGAGGAGATAGAATATCCTTTAGGTACTGTAGGCGAGTTCTTTAGAAAACTAGCTCAGGACTTTGAGAAGGTTGATGATATATGCACAGAGATTAAAAGGTGCAATTGGTATAGGGTTAAGGTAGAAAGCATGCAGGATATGAATAGTGTGTCTGATTATAATAAGTACACCATAATATATTATCCTATGATGAGCTATTACCCATATATAAGCAAATATAAACACTATTTATTAGGCTATAAATATGATAAGGATGGAAATATGAAATATATTGTTTATGGTATACCAGGCACAAGGAATATTTACGACCAGCCCTATGGTGGTAAAACTGGCTTTGTTACCTGGGTATCTGAAAATGAGGCAGATACTAGAGGAGAACAGCTAGGTTACTGGCTCATGTTCTATGACTTTAAGACTTCAACGGTAGTGGTTCCAGCCAGAAAATAGCAAATTAATCAGCAGTATAGGTTATATTTTTCTCCAGCTTCTAATATAATTTACCAATAGTACTGAGAAGGGGAAAGTGTTGGTATGAGTGTAATTATATTAAATAGAAAGAGGCTTGGAGTAACTATCATAATATTAGGCCTAATGCTGGTACTGGTAGGAATAGAGACAAGTCTAAGCCACAGATTGAAAACCACAGTACTAATTCAAAATGGCTTTGCAAATTTAAAGCAATATACTATTGAAAATAGTGGTTTAACATATAAGCTTCCCGATAGCTGGGAAACATCAAAGCAGGATTTAGGTGGCGGAGATATTCTTTATCATAATAATTTTATGTATACCAATGGCAATATCCATGGTTTTGTTCAGCTTTGGAATTCAAAGGGCAAGGAATTAAAGAGCTTTATTGAAAGTAGTAAATCTAGTGCCTATAAACCGGATCAAATAAGTAATTATCAGTATAAACCTATTACTATTAAGGATTACAAGGCCTATTTGCTAACATATAATGCAAAAACCTCTTCAGGCAAGGACATCAAGGCTAGTGAATACTTTATAGATAATGGGAAAAGCTTTTTTAGAATGGCCTTCTTTGTTCCTAGTGATAAATATAAGGAAAATATGCCGGCCATCTTTGATGCTATTGTTAGCACCTATGAAAAAGGTCAATAATGTTGATTAAATATCCCCCAAGTATTATAATTTAATGTAAGAGTAGAGAAGCATCATGCTTCTCTTTTAATTTTCTCATATTAATTGAAAGGAGAGGAGTTGTATCTACAACTGTAGCTTATGAAAAGAGTATATAAAAGTATATCTATTTTTTTTACGATATTAATCATGTTATTTTCAACTACTGGCTGTCAAAAGATAGATGATATAAAACTAAGAATGGGCTTAATTAATAAGGATTTTGAATATATTAAGGAAGGCAAGGCAGACAAAATAATTATTCAAAGCACCAGAGATCAAGGCTTTAGATTTATAGTAACGGATAAAAGCACCATAGGAGATTTGTATGACATACTATCTACTGCTAAGAAGGTTGATGAAAAGTCCGAGCTGCAACCAGATTATATATTTGAGATACATGAAGGTGGTATAGTCCACAAATTTAATTACATAACAGGTCTAGATAAAAACGATTATGGAAACTTATATAATGATGATTCAGTATACATCGTTTCTAAGAGAATTGACCATGATATTATTAGAAACCTATGGAATTATAGAGCTCCTAGAGAGTTTAAGGTGACCTACTATGGTTCCATAATTCAATTTCTGAATATCTACCGTAAGGATATAACAGCTAATAGTGATAAGGTAGGTATAGATCTATCTCAGGATGTAGAGGGAGCAAAGTACCTATTTTCTACAGAAATAGAAGAATTTAAAGATGATTTATCAAAAACTCTAAGTTCAGCAAAGGTTGTTGATAATAATAGCGAGGAATTTGACGTATTAGTTACGATAAAGACACAAGGATACAAGACAACGGTCTATAAGGCTATAATTACCGTATATGATAGGATAGACAAGAGCGAAACAAAGTATTATATTAGTAATGTCCATGAAAATGGAGAATGGAATATTAATGTCACCAACACTAAGCCCAATAAGTTTTAGAAAGGACGTGACCTTATGGGAAACTGTGATACTTGTGGAGTTAAGGATAGCTGCAATTCAAAAAAGCAAAATTCTTGCTCAAAACTAACTCCAACCCATGGGAATATTAAAAATATAATTGGTGTAATTAGCGGTAAAGGCGGTGTAGGTAAATCTACCATAACAGGTCTTACTGCTTTAGAATTAACTAAACAAGGCTACAAGATAGGGGTATTAGATGCAGACATCACTGGCCCTTCTATGCCAAGATTTTTTGGCCTGCAGGAGGAAAGAGCTACTGGCATCCCTGGAGATAACCCTAACCAAATTATATTCCAGCCTGTTACAAGCAAAAGCGGCATAAAAATTATGTCCCTCAACTTTTTAACAGAAGTAGAGGATCAGCCTGTTATTTGGAGAGGACCTGTAATCACCGGAGTACTCAACCAAATGTTTTCTGATACTAACTGGGGAGAATTAGATTACTTATTAATAGACATGCCTCCAGGAACCGGCGACATAGCCCTAACCGTTATGCAAAGCTTTCCTTTAAACTCAATAATGATAGTTTCTACACCACAGGACATGGTGTCTATGATAGTTAAAAAGGTAGTTATAATGGCTCAAAAGCTTAATATACCTATCATGGGAGTAGTAGAGAATATGTCCTATGTTCAATGCGGCAACTGTCAAGAAAAAATAAGAGTTTTTAGCAAGAAAAGCCCAGAAGAGCAGGCTAACTATCTTGGCATTCCACTAATAGAAGAATTGCCTATAGATATAGACCTAACAGAAGCCATGGAAAATGGAGAGGTAGAAAGATATATATTTAATACTTCTAAATATAAGAATATAATTAGTAAAATTGTATAGAATATAGTTGTAACTTTAATTACGGAAAGCTTTGGAGGTGTTATAATGATTCCTAAGGTAGATAAGGATACTTGTATAGGATGCGGCTTATGCCCTTCTATATGTCCAGAGGTTTTTGAAATGCAGGATGACGGAAAAGCAGGAACAATTGTTGATGAAGTTCCTTCAGAAGTTGAAGACAGCGCAAAGGAGGCCGAAAGCAGCTGCCCTGTAAACGCCATCGAAATAGAATAAAAGCAAAAAAAGATAACCCAACTTTAAGGGCTATCTTTTTTTTATTTATTCTCTATGTTGCGATACGTAGTAGCTCTAATGGTTGACGGCCTGCTGTTACCATATGGATTCCGTATGGCCAGTTGATGTTGGCAGCTAGTCGCTGGCCACTTACAGTTGGTGGGCGACAGCCGCCTTCTTGCAAAGGATCTCGCTTGCTATTCACTGATGGCAGAAAGCAGTTTGTACATCTCTGTAATATATCTTCTTAACACTATGTGGCTTTGTTTCAAAAAGGTGTTGATGGAAAGTAGACAAGCATAAAGGTTGACAAGCACAAATATACATTCGTCAACACTTCTTTAAAACAAAGCAACATACAGAAAAAAGCTATATAAGGTATAAGATATTAGACGGAGACAGCTGGTAGCTAACCGCTAGATGCCAGACGCCAACCGCTAGCCGCTAGCCGCTAGCCGCCGGCCGCCAGTCGCCAAACGCTAGTAGCTCACTGCTACCACTGACCGTTGGTCGTTAGCCGCAGACCGTTGGCCAATGACGTAGACTCCTGTTATTTGTTTCCAACAACTTGGTATTGGCTAGAAGCTATTTTTCCCAATCTTTCAACGGGAATCAGTGCAAGCAACAGTACGCATATAGCCGCATCAAAGATTAAGAAGCTGCCATTGTAAACAATGGAGTACCAAAGGGCAGAGGAGTAACCGCTTTCTGCAGCGTATTCAGCAAAGAATACTACCCCGGATATTACATGACATAAAAATCTTAACACTATAGCTACAGAAACACCTAAATACTTCTTATTTTTAAAGAAACCAGCGGTACCTAGGGCCAAATAAGGCAAAGGGTAATCTAGAAGCAATTGTATTGGATGAACTATATAGGGTCCTAAAATCAGAGAAATAACACCAAAGAGGAACCCTGTTAACATACCTATTTCTGGGCCATACCAAAGGGATAGCAAGAAGATAGGTAGCATACTTCCAAGAGTGATACTACCGCCTTGAGGTAATCTGTAAATCTTGAAGGAATCTAAAATTATTGTAAGAGCTAGCATTAAGCTGATTTGTGCCAATAGCCTTGCAGAGAATTTAATCTTTTTAACTCTGATTAGAACTAACATTATTATTAATAAGGCTACCACTGTTAATATACCTAGTGGTTCAGTAAATATGCTCTTAAAGTTTTCTAGCAGGTTAATCTCCTTTATGTTCTTCAAGCTATCTTTAAGACTGTCTATAATTTGTTGAAAAAAGTTAGACATATTAAAACCCCCTTTAAAAGTAAAATAAAAAAACCGCAACCCATAGGTGCGGCAATATACTTACATGTAATATGTTCATATCTTGCTTCCCTACGCTGGTACTAACCAGATCAGGTATGAGGGTTAATGGTCTTATAACCATTTCTCAGCCCAAGGCACCCCTAGCAAAAAGCTATATGCAATTATTAATCTATATTGTAGACTAAGTATTAAAAAAAGTCAACAAATCTATCATTTGTTATTGTAGGATTATTTATGGGGATGTCTACAGTATCGCCTAGTTTTACATCCTTAGGTAGACGTGTTATGGAAATATCCATGGTATCGCCATTTTCTAGTGCAATATAAGCTTCTGTTAGATTTTTATCTATTACTTTTCCCTTCATTTGAAATCACCTCGGAATTATTGTGCATTTAATAGAGCACAATTATTCCTGCAGTTATTTCTCAGGGGGACTATTGAAAGCTAATTTGCAATTTATTATCAGTTATATGCCACCAAGTGTTTCCTGGAGATAGGCTTACAACATTACCTTCAGCATCCT
Source organism: Clostridium sp. UBA3947 (assembly GCA_002385545.1). Lineage (GTDB taxonomy): Bacteria > Bacillota > Clostridia > Clostridiales > Clostridiaceae > Clostridium_AU. The sequence continues at coordinate 1,126 of DGDR01000133.1, read as the reverse complement.
TTAGAATAGTAGGAGATTTTTCGTCAGCCTTTAGCCAAGTAATCTCCATATATTTGCCACCGCTGATAACATAACCTTTACCTTGTCCAATAAGTCTTATTTCAAGACGGCCATCACTAAGAGTTTTTATATCAGTGATTTGCACTACAATATTGGCAGCGGTTATATTGGCGTTGGTAGGTCTATCCACTGAAATTTCTCCATCCATATACTTATAATAAAGGTCATCCTTAAACTCGTAGGAGGTATTGTAATATGCACTGAGCTTCATGGTTATATTTCTAGCAGGGCTCAGGCTTTTTTCCCAATAGCTCTTATCAAATTTTAAGGAAGCAGTGGCTGGTTTTACATAGTTCTTATTTTCTATTAGTCTTCTAATCTTATCTGCAGAAGTATATAGGTTATGAGGGGCCTTTCTTGAATTATCCCTCCAATAGTATCCACCATAAGCAAATTCATTCATGCTCATAAGCTTTTCCTTTTGAATTGCTTCTAATGCAGCAGGGCTACCGCCACAATGACCAAAAGGTAGGTCATATTCCTTTGCTATAGTTAAAAAATACGGACGGGCGCTTCTTACTGGACCTATTTCCTTTGGACTATTGGAATGAAATAAGGCTATAAACCTAGGAATGCCACCTTCAGCCATAGTTTCATAAACAATATCTGCTTCTGATAGGCCGGACTGAGGTCTGGCAGGTCTTGAATTTTCTACTATAACCATAAAAGGAATGTTATTATAGCTTTCCTTTGTAAGTTCAAGGCCAGTATAAGCAGATATGTATTGCTCTGTAGGGGTTACATCTACAGGCTCTGTAGCTTCATCCTCCTTATTATCAGGCACTTGCCTTTCTTCCTGTTGATTTTTATGAAGAAGTGCATTCATATTTAACTTATCTCTATTAAAGGTTACATAACCAATAGCAGATCCAAAAACAAGCAAGCAAACTGTAGTAAATAGTCTTTCTCCCATACTTCTTTTTTTGGGATATCTTTTACTCATAGCTTCTATCCCACCTCCATTTCTTATATTATATCAAAGTTTACCTTACTTTTATGAAAAAAATAAACTATAATAATATACTATATATTTGGTAGTGGTATGCCATATAATAAATAAATTAAT
>DGDR01000167.1:5265-13220 GCA_002385545.1 Clostridium sp. UBA3947 | reverse complement strand
AGATGTGTATAAGAGACAGGGCTACAACATAGCAGGAAAGGAAGTTAAATATACAGGAGTAATACCAACAACAATGTTAAATGCCTTTAATGTATCCTTATTTTCTATTGGTAATGTGGATGAAAATAGTTGTACCCATTCCATGGTTGAGGATAAGGAGGACGATATTAATTACAAGAGGCTGTTTATTAAGGATAATAAAATAGTGGGAGCCATTGTTTTAGGAGATACGAAAAAGGCAGTTTCTATTAAGGCAGCCGTTGAAAAAGAAAAGGATATATCAGAATTTGATTTAAGTAGTATCTCTATTGATGAACTAATTGATAAGTTGAAATAAAAAATAATATCAAATGAAAAAGATTATCATTTACAAATTTGAATTATTGTGTTACCATAAACTTACGGCTGACTGGCGCCAAATTATTACCGCAAGATAATAGAGTGAGATAGAGGCTCAATATTAGGAGGAATAATATGGCAAGGTTTATGGGACCAAGATTCAAATTAGCAAGACATCTTGGTGTAAATGTATTTAATCACCCCAAGGCACTTAAGAGAGGGGTAAAACAACATCACAAGCTTTCTGAATACGGAGAGCAGCTTTTAGAAAAGCAAAAATTAAAGGCTTACTATGGAGTGCTGGAAAAGCAATTTAGCAAAACTGTACATGCAGCGTTAAAAGCCAAAGGTAAGTCAGAGGATATTTTAGTTCAAAGCCTTGAAAGAAGATTAGACAACGTAGTATATAGATTAGGCTTTGGTTCAACATTAAGGGAAGCAAGGCAAATGGTTAATCATGGTCATATACTTGTAAATGGTAGTAAGGTTGATATCCCTTCCTATAAGGTTGAAATAGGAGATATAATTTCTTTGAGAGAAAAGTCTAGAAAGATTACAGCTTATGCTAATAATTTTACCAATTCCTTAGTTAGTGTAGACTATATGGAAAAGGATCTTAATTCCTTCTCTGGCAGACTTATAAGGATGCCTAAGGCTGAGGAGGTTCCTATTGAAGTAAAATTTACAAAGGTATTAGAGTTTTATTCTAAACACTAGTATAGTTTTTTAGAAAGCGAGCTAGAACCATCTAGTCGCTTTTTCTATTTTGGTGTTATAACTTTTATAGTATTAGGAAAACAAGTTGCGAATTTGGAGCTTTAATGTATATAATAAGAAAGATATCTAAGTATTTATAGGTGGTGAAAAGCGCTATGTTTAAAGAAGTGATACTAGCCGAAAATGCAGGCTTTTGCTTTGGAGTAAAAAGAGCGGTGGATACATCCCTAGAGGCTAAAAAAAGCTCTAAGGAAAATATCTATACTTTTGGCCCTCTAGTACATAATAAAAATGTTATTAATAAGCTTAACGGAGAGGGAATCTATGAGGTTAATGATGAAGGCTTACAGAAAGTAAGTAGTGAAGATACAATTGTAATCCGATCTCATGGTGTAGCTCCTCAGCTTATGAAGAAAATAAAGGACACAGGAGCTCATGTTATAGATGTTACCTGTCCCTATGTTACTGCAATTCATAAAAATATAAAGAAGTATTATGATTTAGGCTACCAAATTGTTATAGTAGGAGACGAAAAGCATCCAGAGGTTATAGGTAGCAATGGTTGGTGCAATAATACTGCCATTATTACTAGAGATGGCAGTGAAATAAACATAACTGCTGATAAGGTTTGTATTGTTGCTCAAACTACTGAGAAGATTTCCAATTTAGAAAAGGTTAAGGAGGCTGTCTCTAAGCAGTGTAAGGAGGTAGTTACCTTTAATACCATATGCAGTGCCACTAAGGAAAGGCAGAAAAGTGCAGAGGAAACATCAAAAATAGTGGATGTTATGTTGGTGGTAGGTAGTAGCACTAGTTCCAACACTACTAAGCTCTATGAAATATGCAAAAAGAATTGTGAGAATACATTCTTTATAGATAATAGCAATGAAATTCCTAGCTGGATAATGGAAAGCAATGAGGTTAAAAAAGTAGGGGTGACTGCTGGAGCTTCCACCCCAGATTGGATTATCCAGGAGGTATTAGACAAGCTTTATAGCAATTTAGAAAAATAAATAAGGCATTAGCTTTGTTAGACCTTAGGGATAATTTATTATAATATGACCAATAATATCTTTGTTAGAAAATATATATTGGAGATGGTTATGTGAATAGGTTTGACAGAGCTGTTAATAAAAAGGCTAGTGAATTGATAACTAAAAATATGCTAGGGCAAGAGGTATATCCTGAGGATATTAGGAAGTATAAAAGCATAGCTCGGGCCCTCATAAGAGAAGAAATGAGAAAGCTACAGCCTAACCCTAGAGAAGATTCCTTGTATATGAAAACCTGGAAGGCTGCAAGAAAATACGGAGATTTTCAACAATAAAGCTAAAGGATATATTGCTAAAATATATCCTTTAGCTTTTTATATGAGTTATCATTGATTTCTAAATCCTCAAAGCTGTGGCTTATATGCTCCCGAAGGGACTTGTCTAATTGTGAATAATCCTTTTTTTCTATTAAATCTATTATATGTAAATGTTCTTTTATACTATCACTTTCCTCAAAATTAACCTTATAGAAGGTGTCGAAAAGCTGTAGATATACATTTATTTGATTAACTAGCTTTTGCATGAATTCTATGAGAAACTTATTGTTAGATTTTTTTACTAAAGTCATATGAAAGTTTTCATTTGCCTTAATGAATTTAACCATATCCTTTTGCCTAAAGGCATCACGTTCATCCTCCACTAAGAGCTTTAGGTTAGAAATATCTTCCTTTGTTATTCTTTCGATACTTAATTTTGCAGCTACACATTCAAGCTCTATTCTTGCTTCATAGGCCTGGGTGATTTCATCTAAGGATGGCTGAATTACAAAAGCTCCTCTATTAGCAATTATATTTATTAAACCTTCGGAGGCAAGCTTCTTTATAGCGTTTCTTATAGGAGTTCTGCTAACCTGAAGCCGCTCCGATATAGTACTTTCCACTAACTGTGTCCCCGGAGCTAATTGGCGGTGTAGGATAGAATGTTTCAGTTTGTCGTATACAAGCTGCTCCATAGAAGGACGTATTTGATCATCCATAGGTTAACCTCCTGCTTAATTTAGCCTGATAAAGTGATACATTATCAATAATTATACAATAAATGTGTATAAATTTAAAGACTTGAATGATATTACAATCTAATGAAGCCTTCTCCAAAAGTAGCCTTTACATTATTTACAGTTACAAAAGCATCCTTGTCCAATGTTTGTATATACCTTTTTAATTTAACATATTCTTTTTTATTTAATATAGTTCGAATTACTTCCTTTTCATCGTTAGTAAAGGCTCCTTTAGCAGTATATATAGTAGCGCCCCGATCCAAGGTATTTACTATGAAGTTAGTAATCTCCTTGCTTTTTGAACTAATAATCACAATTTCCTTATTACTTTGAAGGCTTTGCATTACATAGTCAATTAATAAGCCGTTTAATATAATTCCTAGAATACCGTACATAGCCATTTTTATGCCAAAGGTGAATAGGGAAGAAATTGCAATTAATATATCCGCATATAGCATAGACTTACCCATATCGATATCAAAATATTTATTTAAAATTTTTGCAATTATATCTGTACCGCCAGTAGAAGCGTCCTGCATAAAAACAATAGCTAGTCCAATAGCACAAACTAAAGAAGCGATAATAAGCTCTATTAATATATCATCTGTCAAGGTGCCAGAAAGGGGATGAATCCTCTCTAAAAGCCATACTATACCAGATAGAGCAAAGCTAGCATATATGGTTTTTGCCCCAAATTTAAAGCCAATAAATATGAAGCCGATGATAAATAGTATAATGTTTAAAAAAATCATAGATGTTCCAACAGATATAGATGGGAAAAGGGAGTTAATTATTATGGATAAGCCACTTACACCACCAGTAACTAAGCCATGTGGTATTGAAATATAATAAATAGGCAAAGCCACTAACAGCAATCCAATATTAATTAATAAGTATTCCTTAAACTTTTGCATACATAAGTCTCCTTTACGTTAGAAAATTCAGAAGCTTAGAAGAATAAATATACTTCAAATTGTATAACAAAATTGTAGTACAATTTTGTTATACAATTTGAGTATATATGATTTTTTTTAGAATGGCAAATATTTTTCTTCCCCAAGCTTCCATATATTTTTTACAAAAATTGATTAAATTTATGGTAAGTGGTAAGGATAAAAGCCAGGTAGCCAATATATGTGTTTGACTAAGCTAGGTATTAACTTTATAATGGTAGTCATAAAGCTTAAGCCTAGGGCTAATCAAGGAACTTAGATATTTAATAAACCAAACTTAAAGGAGTTAGTATGAAAAAGCTAATGGATATGTCCCCTTATGAGCTAGGGGAAAGCGGAAGAGAGGAAGCAATTAAATACTTGATAATGTACCTTACCAAGGGAAAAGCCAATGATAAAAGACTTGCTGCCTCAGCCGTTGGTAAACTAGCACTTAAATATAAGGACAGTTGTAACAGGGCTATACCTTTTTTAATAGAAAACTTAAGCGATAGTCATGGTCAGGTTAGACAGTATACTCTAAAGGCATTAACTAAGCTCAATGTGCCAAAGAAATATTATTCCCTTATAAAAAAGCTTGCCCAAAATGATAGGGTTGAATACTGTCGCAGAGCTGCCCTCCAATTACTTGAACAGATGGAGCTAGACCATTCAATAGAGGGCACTGGCAAAAACGAGGATAAGGTAAAATCAGTTACTAAGAATATGCTTGCAAGCATAGATGTTAAGGCTCAAGAAAGTAGATTTATTGAAATGTTAAGCTACAAATGTGGCATTAAACTAACGGAAAAGCAAAAGGCTGCAGTACTGCATAAGGATGGGCCAGCCCTTGTTCTGGCAGTGCCTGGAGCGGGCAAAACTACAGTTTTACTATCCAGAACAGCCAACTTAATTATAAATCACAAGGTTAATCCTGCAGCTATTTTATCCATAACCTTTAGCAGGGCCTCTGCTTTAGATATGAGAAATAGATACTACAACTTTTTTAGTCAGATTACCTCTATCGGAGCCAACTTTTCCACAATCCATTCCTTTAGCTATGAATTAATTCGTAAATATTCTATAATGAATAATAAAAGCTACAAAATCATTGAGGAAGATGGAAGTAAAGGCATCAAAAGAGATATTCTTAGAGAGCTTTTCAAGGAGTATAATGGAGAAAATATAGATGATGACGCCTTAGAGGATTTAATTAATTCTATAGGCTATGTTAAAAATATGATGCTTAAGGGGGATGAGCTCGAGGAATACGGCTTTTCTCAAGATATTAAGCACTTTTTAGAAATATATGATGGTTATGAAAAAATTAAAAAAAGCAATAATTATATAGATTATGATGATATGCTTACCTTGGCCTATGACATCTTACAAGAGGATGAGGAGCTACTGCAAAGATATAGAAACTTGTATGAATACATTCAAATAGATGAAGGACAGGATACTTCAAAAATACAGCACAAGCTTATAGAGATCATTGCCCAGCCTAAAAACAACGTATTTATCGTGGCCGATGACGATCAAAGCATATATAGTTTCAGGGGAGCTTACCCCAGATTTTTATTGGATTTTGACAAGATGTACAAGGATACTAAAAAATACTTTATAGATCAAAACTTTAGATCCACACCTGAAATAGTAGCCTTGGCAAACAGCTTCATTAAGAGCAATAGGGAGAGGTTTAATAAGGAAATGAAAACGGCAAATCCTTCTGGAGCTAGGGTTAATTTAGTTAAGGTGTGGGATGAGCTACAAGAGGTAGAGTATATTATAAATGAGCTTACTTCTGCTTCTAATAAGGATAGTGCTATTCTTTATAGAAACAATATGGCAGCAATTAAATTGGCAGATGAGCTAAGCCGTAGGGGAGTATCCTTTTATATAAGAGACTATAACAAATTTTTCTTTAAGCATTTTATTATTCAGGACATTCGTAGCTTTATAATGTTTACTTTAGATAATAGAGATATAGAGTCCTTAAGTAGAATTTATTACAGAATAAACAGTTTTATATCTAAGGATACCATTCAGCTTCTAAGTAGTAAGGCTAAAGGTGACAAGGATCTTTTTGATTTAGCAGAGTCCTTGTTGGATTTATCCAGCAATCAAAGGGGAGCAATGGCAAGGCTAAGAAAAATTTTCTCCTTGCTAAAGGTAAAAGCTCCAGGAGATTTTATTGACTATATAGATAAGGAATTAGGCTACAGCAAATACCTGAAAGATAATTGCACAAATATTGGATATAGCTATGAAAGTCTAAAGGTAATTTTATCAAACCTAAAGGCTTTGGCTGTTAGATGTAATAGCTTTGCAGCCTTTCTTGTAAGATTAGAAGAGCTGGAGAAGGTATTGGAGGAAGCCAAGCTAAAGAAGGGCAAAAGCAATTTAACTCTTTCCACTATTCATTCCTCCAAGGGACTAGAATTTGAAAATGTATTTTTAGTAGATTTAATTGACAATATAATGCCTACTCGATCTAGTATTGAAAGCTATGAGCAAGGAAACATGGGAGAATTAGAGGAAGAGAGAAGATTAATGTATGTAGCTTTAACTAGGGCTAAGCAAAGGCTTCATATTATAGTGATGGAAAATAAAAACGAAGAAAAAGTGAAGCCTTCTAGATTTATAGATGAAATATTAAGCTCAATGGGAAGGATGGGGTAAAATGATTAAAGCTGTTTTATTTGATTTAGATGGAACATTGATAGATACTAATAAGTTAATATTAGAATCCTTTAAATACACCTTTAGAACTCACTTGAATATGGAGATGGAAGAAGAAAGAATAGTAAAATTTTTTGGTCAACCACTAAGAAAGAGCTTAGCTACTGTGGCGCCGGAAAAGGTAGATCAGCTTGTAGATACCTTTCACCAATTTAATTCTTCCAATCACGATATTCTAGCAGAGAAATATGAAGGAACCTTAGAAGCCATTACTGCTTTAAAGGAAAGAGGAATAAAAATTGCCATAGTAACCTCAAAAAGAAGAGTTATGACAGAAAGAAGCTTAAAGCTAATACAGGTTTATGACTTAATGGATGTGATTATTACTCCAGAGGATACAGACAAGCACAAGCCTGATGGAAAGCCAGCGTTACTAGCCTGTGAAAGACTAGGTATTTCACCAGAAGAAGCTATAATGGTGGGGGACAGTATTTACGATGTAAAATGTGGGAAAAATGCAGGGACTAAGACTTGCATTGTTACTTATTCATTCTTTTCAATAGAAGATTTGTTGAAGGAAAAGCCAGATTATGTTATAGATAAATTATGGGAACTATTGGATATAATAGAAGGGGAAAGTATAGAAAAAATAAGTTAAGGAGTGATAAAATGCCTTATATTAATTGTGTTACCTCACAAAAGCTTACTGAGGAAGAAAAGGAAAGAATAAAGGAAAGCCTAGGAAAGCTTATAGAAGTATTTCCCGGGAAATCGGAACAATGGCTTTATGTAGGCTTTAGAGATGGTGAAAGCCTATACTTTAGAGGACAGAAGATGGAAAAGGGAGCTATTGTAGAAGTTAAGCTTTTAGGCAATGCAAGCAGAGCTTGTAAGGACGAGTTCACTGCTAAAGTATGCGACCTATTAAATGAAGAAATCTCTGTTCCAGGCAACAGCACCTATGTTACCTTCCAAGAGTACGCTGCCGGTAACTGGGGTTGGAATGGTGGCTTGTTTTAGATACCATAAGGGAGAAAAATCTATAAGTTAAAAACATCAAGATAATTATAGAGCCCGAGAGGGCTCTAAATTTATTTATATAATTTCTAAGCTCAAAAGTTAGCTTTCTATCTCTTTTACACTATATTGCTTTGTTTCAAATAAGTGTTGATAGTAAAAGGTTGCTAAATAGACAAGCTATCCCTAATATTCATCAACACCTTTTTAAAACAAAGC
>DGDR01000167.1:0-4991 GCA_002385545.1 Clostridium sp. UBA3947 | reverse complement strand
CCGAAAATACAGAGTCTACAACCCCTGATTTCCATTTTCTAACTCTAACTTAGCTTCTTCCCCAATAATTTTTATACCTTTCTCAATATCCTGCAGGGAGGTGCGGGAAAAGCCAATTCTTAAGGTGTCCCATCCGCTGCCATCTGTATGAAAAATATCCCCTGGGGTAAAGATTACACCTCTTTGAATACACCTATCCAGCAATTTTCTAGCGTTAATACCCTTAAGCTTGATAAATAGATACAAACCTCCGTTGCCAGTTATATACTCATTAGGTATGTACCTTTCACAGAGCTCTCTAGTTTTTTCATATCTTTCTCTGTATATATTTCTCACTCTTTTGATATATTTATCGAAGCCTGGCCCCTTCATGTACTGATAAAGTATGCCTTGATCCACAAAGGATGTGTGGATATTTCTACTTCGCTTCACACTTTCTAAGGTATCTATAAGCTTACTATCGGCAAAAATCCAGCCTAAGCGCATACCTGGCGAAAGGATTTTAGAAAAGCTTCCTATGTAAATAACAGAGTTGCCCTTACCGCTAATGGCAGAGATAGGTGCTATATGACCACCGTGATGCTGGAGTTCTTCGGTAAAGCCATCTTCTATTATAGGAATGTGCTTTTTTGATAGAATTTCATAGGCTGCCTTTCTTTTTTCATAGGGCATAACTATGCCTGTAGGGTTATGGTAGGAAGGAATAAGATAAGATGCCTTAATACAGTTGCTATTCACTGCCTCCTCTAAGGCTTCCAAATCCAAACCTTCTGGGGTCATAGGTACACCAAGTAAATTAAGACCATGAAGTTTCATAATTTTTATGGCAGTGTTGTGGGTTGGGTTTTCGCATAGAATAGTATCGCCCTTTTCTGTAATAGAGGACAAAATTATATCAAAGGCTTCGGTAAAGCCGTTAGTTATTAGTATGGCCTTGCCTTTTGTGTCTACTCCCTTGCTTGCCATATATTCTAGAAGGGTGTCTATTAAAGGTTTATAACCGCGAGCATAGCCATAATTAAAGATTTTACCTTCTTCTAAAGCTATTAGGTTAAGAAAGGAACGCTTTAATTCGTCTATATCAAAGAGGGTTTCATCTGGTGCTATAGACTTAAAGGAAATCATTCCCTTTTTATATATCTGCTCTTGTTTCATAATATCAAGCTTTTCAGCAGCTTTTGCAAGATTATTTGTGTTTTTGCTCCAATCAATGTATACATTATCCCTCTTGCTTAACTCTCTATACTGAACAAAGGTGCCTTTACCACCTACTGTAAAAATATATCCTCTCTTTTCTAATAGTTCATAGGCAGTAATTACTGAACTTCTGCTCACCTTTAACAAAACCGCCATTTCTCTGGTAGAGGGAAGCTTAGAATTGGCAGGAAGCATACCTTGGTTAATCATTTCCTTTATTTGCAGATATATTTGTCTATAAATTGGTTCGCTGCTTTCTACATTGATATTTAGAAACATAATCCACCTCAGTTTATTATAATTATTTATTCTATTATCTCATAAAAATCAAAAAATGATAAATGTAAATGTTTTGTAAAGAATAGGAAAAACCATCATATGGCATATTGAAATAATATTTTTACAATGATAATGTTAAAATATGGTAAATGATTTCACTAGAATTTGGGGTAGAACAGAAAAGGAGGGATATCCAATGATAAAAAATAAGAAAATATTAATTCCATTATTAGTGGTAATCATTATTCTTTTTGGTATGGAGTTTAGGAGTGCCTTTGCTGCAGGCGATATTGAGTTACCTTGTGATTCTACTTTAACTCAGACTATTAATAGGGGTGGAGAAGAGCACTGGTATCTGATAAAGGTACCTGAGGACGGTAATTATAAAATTAAAACCTTTCAAGCTGAAAATAAGTATGTAGACACAGTTATATACTTATACGATCATACAAAGGAAAAACAGCTTGCTTATAGTGACAATTTGAATACTAAGACAGGGATTAGAGAACTACGTTATTCAGAAATTAATGTGGATCTTTCAAAAAATACAAGCTATTATCTTAAGGTTAAATTAAAGCTTGCAGGGCAAACAGGGCCTTATAATATTTCATTGAAAAATAATAATACATATAATTATGAAACGGTTAATAAAACCTTCGCATCCTTCCATGCTTCCTATGACACCTCGCCTTCAGATGCAAAGGCCTTTGCAGAAAGCATGAAGGCAAATGGTTGGACGGCAACAGCTAGCTGTGACGATGGAATTTGGTGCGATACAGGAACCTTGGCTCATATCAAGGATTCCTCACCAAACATCTTATATTTTTCAGGTCATGGTGATGAGTATGGCAAAATGAGCTACTATGCTGGACATGGGGATAGAGCTACTGCTCCTTGGGTTCATTATAACAAAACTCAGCCTATGCCAACTTTGGTAGGAAACAGTTGGAATGGTAATCTAGATTGGGTGGTTTTAGCATCCTGTAACCAATTGTCCACTGTCCAAACTAGAGAGAAATGGGCAAGTACTATGAAAGGGAATAAGAGACCAGTTAAGGGTATCTTATCCTATGGATTAGGACCTAATGGAGAGGTTCAGGTGGCACCAGATGGGGAAGATACTGGCATAGCGAAAGCCTTTGTAAATCTATGCTTTAATTCTACTAATAAAAGAGTAATCTATGCTTGGCTACAGGCTAATGCTAGTTACGGATTCTATAATGCAGGAGCCCTGTACCATTCTGTTAATGAGCAGGATACGCTAACAAAGGTGACTAAGCATAGGGAAAATATCAGCTATAACTTTAAGTATATGCAGATGACCAATTCATACACCTACAACAAGGATGAAAATCCTTTTGCTAAAGGAAGTAATAGTGTTGAAGCTAGCCCATTGGCTAAGGTGGATTTTTCAAGTACAGCTAATCTAAAAAGGTATGAAAATGATCTGTTGTCAGAGATTTTGGTAGAAGAGGATTTGTTGAAAGGAACTATATTAAGAAATGAAAAGCTAGACATAGATTTGAAGGATGAGCAGGGTACCTTAAAGAAAATTGAAGGAAGCTTAAGAGCTAAAAAACTCTTGCCAGAGGATGCAAAGTTGTTAAATATCTGCACTATTACTAGGGAAGATTTAGATGGTAAAAATAAAGAAGTACTAGGCTATATGTATAATTACGGACATGCTATCCAAGGCCTGCAAATATCCACAGATGGTAATGGTGATTATATAAAGGTTTTTGTTGGTAAGGATGGTATTGAAGAGGTAAATGCACAATGGTCAAAGATAAAAGTTGAAGGGAAAAAGTCCTCCCAGCAAATTCAGGTAAATGAAGCTAAGGGTAAGGAACATATAAGAAAGAAGCTAAAAGAGTCTGACAAAAATGCTCATATAGTAGATAAGGTGAGCATTAGTAATGGAAGACTTGTATATGTAAGAAGCTCTAAAGATAGTAGCAAATATGTACCTGCCTGGGAATATGAAGTTGGCGGTACCTTAATGCATGTTGAATGTGTTAGTGGTGAAGTAAAATAATATTTATAGCAAAAGAGGCAATAGACTTGCCTCTTTTTAATATGGAAAAAGTATCTAAGATTTACTTTTGCAAAAATGCGATTTTATGCTACTGTAGTATGAAGTGGATTTTTATTGCTTTTCTCTGTACAAAAACTTCAATATAATAGGTGTAACTATGGAAGAGAAAAGAATCAATAATATAACTGGTGTAAAGAAAACAGGATCCAATAAACCTACCGATAAGCCCTTTTGTGAAACTATTAGGGCAACTTCTCCTCGAATCATCATACCAACACCAATTTTAACAGAATCTCTTTTATTAAATTTAAAGAGCTTAGCCATTAATCCGCAGCCGATTATTTTAGCTGAGAGGGCTATTGCAATAAACAATATGGAGTATAATAGTAATGATAGAGAAAAGTATTCTATAGAGGTCTTTAAGCCTATGCTGGCAAAGAATACTGGTCCAAATAACATATAAGAGCTGATGTCCATTTTTTCAGCAATGTAATTTGAATCTCGAATATTACATAGAATTATACCGGCTATATAGGCACCGGTTATATCTGCAATGCCAAAGTATTTTTCAGCGATGTAAGACATAGCCATGCAGAGAGCTAGTCCGAAAATAGGGATACGGCGTCTGTGAGGATATTTTGAATTTAGGTACTTAAATATATAGTAAAAGATTAAACCTACTATTATGGAGAAAGCAAAAAATAGTACCGTATTACGTATAACATTCATTGGGTTAACATTAGGATTTTTTAAGCCAATTACAAAGGTTAATACAATGATACCAAGGACGTCGTCAATGATGGCAGCATTTAAAATAGTTGTTCCAACAATACCCTTTAATTGACCCAGCTCCCTCAAGGTTTGTACTGTAATACTTACAGAAGTAGCGGTTAATATTACTCCTATAAACACTGCTTTGTAAAATTCAATTGAACCAACAGGAGAAAAACCATAGAATAAGGAATGAAGTAAGTAGCCACCAATAAGTGGGACAATTACTCCAGCACAGGCTATGAAAAAGGCTATAGGACCAGTTTTAAGCATGTCCTGTAAGTTGGTTTCTAAACCAGCGGAGAACATTAAGAGGATTACTCCAATTTCTGCCATGATAACTATAAAATCATTTTGATTTACTAAGCCTAAGACACTAGGTCCTATTATTAAACCGGCTACGATTTCGCCAACAACTTGAGGAGCATGTAATTTACGAGCTAGTATTCCAAAGCATTTTGCTGCAACTATAATAATAGCTAAACTTTTAAATATTTCTATTGACTCCATGTATGATACTCCTTCTATTTTGGTTTTTTTACAACATTACTAATTATAGCAGAGATAAAATAATATAATGTTGCTATAGCAACATTTATTAAAAAATAATGAAGAGTTGGGAGAAAAAACTATGAAGCTTGTAGAAATTTTAAAAATCCATCCCTTGTTTAATAATATTGAGGTACAAGATATAGAGAGACTGTTAGAA
>DGDR01000011.1 GCA_002385545.1 Clostridium sp. UBA3947 | reverse complement strand
CCTTTATACTTTATACTTTATACTTTCTCCTATTCGTTGACTTATAGGGATTTTCCTACAATATATTATACCATAAGATTGATTACCTTATAATAGAAAACTAAAGGCACTGGAAATCTATCCTCCAAGTGCCCTATTATTAAACTATAGATTTTATTACTTCATATAATCAAATAGTTCTTTAATTTAAATATATAGCTTATCATATATACAAATATTATGAAAAAACCACCTGCTACTGAAGCTATGGGAACATACCAAATATTCGTAAGCGAATCTATAATTATTTCTTTAGGTTTACTCTTATTATAATGTATAGTTACATTTTGTCCAACTTTACTTTTTTCCTTCTTATCTGCATAAATACTCGTTCCAATAACTTCTTCTCCAGAATCCTTGTTAACAAAACTCACTTTGGGATATTTATAAATATGCCAGCCGTCGTGACGCTCTAGCATAGTCTGATAACCTATAATTTCCCCAGTGGTCGTTTCACTATTGCTTAGAAAAGAAATAACTTGAACAAATTTAACTACGCCATATATTATAAGGAAAGAGGAAATAAAAATTACAAAGGCTTTAATGGGATCAATTATTTTCATACTCCTTCTCACCAGCTTTTTATTTGTTGTTGTTTATATTAGCTTATGCAGCTAAAGGTTGAGAAGGAACTATTTCTTCCAAAACTGTCTACTAAATAGAAGAAGCAAAGGATATATCTCTAGACGTCCTGCTAACATACAAAAGGACATTATCATTTTACTAAAGTCTGAGAAGGATGAAAAACTTCCCATTGGTCCTACCACTCCTAAGCCAGGACCAATATTACCTAGCGTAGCAGTCACTGCAGAAATATTAGTTATCATATCTTTTCCATCTAAGGATATTAATATTACAGCTATAAAAAAAATAAACATATATAAAACAAAAAAATTTGATACTGCTGATAAAGTATTTTCATTAACTGTTTTACCACCATATTTTACAGTGTATACTGCTTTAGGATGAATTATTTTATGCACTTCTCTTTTAGCATTCTTAAACAATAGTAATAGTCTTAAATTTTTCACAGATCCAGCTGTAGACCCAGCACATCCCCCAATAAACATTAATATTAATAAAATCATTTTACTGAAGGCTGGCCATTGATTAAAGTCCGTACTGGAATAACCAGTGGTAGTTATTATTGTAACCACTTGAAAGGTTGAATGTCTTAATGCCGTACCAACACCATTAAACACATTACCATATATATTCAAGGTTATTAATATTATTGCCACTAGTATAATGCTAACATACACCTTAAACTCTTCATCCTTAAAAAATTCTTTTATATTACCTTTTATAGCTGTGTAATACAAGGAAAAATTTATACCGCAAGCAAAACAAAAGATTGTTATAATAATCTCTGCTGCTATATTATTATAATGGGCAATACTTAAGCTTTTGTTTGCAAATCCACCAGTACCTACAGAACCAAAGGAATATATAAGGGAATCAAATAAGGATAACCCACTAAGCTTTAGTAGAATAACTTCTGATACTGTTATTACCATATAAATTCCGTAGAGAATTATAGCGCTTTTCTTTAGTCTAGGTACTAATTTTCCTGGATTAGGGCCAGGGCTTTCTGCTTTCATTATTTGCATATTCCCTGCTCCAATAGTAGGCAATATTGCCATAGTCAATACCAATATTCCCATTCCACCAATCCAATGGGTAAAACTTCTCCAAAAGATTAAGCCTTGAGGAAGTGCTTCCACGTTAGTTATAATACTAGAACCAGTGGTGGTAAATCCCGATACAGCTTCGAAAAAAGAGTCAACAAGTGATGGAACTGCTCCGCTGAAGTAAAAGGGCAAAGCCCCAAAAAAGGATGCTAGAATCCATCCTATAGAAGCTATGGCAAAGCCATCTCTCCCATATATAGTTTTATTTTTAGGCTTTATAAATAGGGTGCAGATTCCTAAAAATAATAATATAGCAATGGTATATAAAAAAGCCGCTTCATCTTTACCTTTAGTCCCTATGGCAACACCTAGGGAAGGAATCATCGCCAGGGCTTCACATATTAATAATATCCCCAAGTTTTTTAATACCATTGAGTAATTCATTTTGTAATCCTCCATTTACCTTTGAAATCAACTCACTAGGTGTTGATATTTTCTGTTGCTTAGTTATAACTATTATCCTATCTCCAGCCTTTATAACATCTTTACCGTGAGGTACCACAACTTCTTTTCTTCTTACTATAGTTGCTATTATAGTATTAGGTACCATTTTAATATTTTTTAAAGGCTTATCTATTAAGTCACTGTTCTTATCAACTACAAACTCAATGACTTCAGCTTGTCCATCAACAATTCTATGTAAAGATTCAATAGATTTTCCTCTTACATATTTTAAGATATAATTTGTTGTTATTTCCTTTGGACTAATTACTGTATCTAAGCCTAAATGATTTACTATATTATCATAATTGGTTCTACTAACCTTAGTTATAACCTTTTTTACTTTAAAGTTCTTAGCTATTAAGGAAGACATAATATTGACTTCATCAATGCCAGTTACTGCGATAAAGCCATCTACAGTATCAATATTCTCTGACTTTAATACTCCTTCATCAGAACCGTCATCATTAATTATCAAAGCATTAGGTAATACGTCTGCTAGTTCGTGGCACCTATCACCATTAATTTCAATTATTTTAGTATTTATCCCCATACCTACTAAAAGCTTATACAAGTAAAAGGTAATTCTACCTCCACCTACTATAATAACATTTTTTATTTTATCAGGATTCTTTCCATGGTACTTGCAAAAGCTATATATACTTGAGGGATTACCAATAGCATAAATATGATCATTTTTCTGAATAACAGTGGATCCATTTGGTACAAGCACTTCGTTATTTCTTACTATTACTCCTATAAGCACCGTTGACTTTGATTCCTTGTCTATATCCGCCAAGGACTTTCCATCTAGTCCCATTTCATCATTAACGATTAAATCAACCATTCTCACTCGGCCTTTAGCAAAATTCTCTACATTAATGGCAGAAGAAAAGCCCATAGATCGTGCGATTTCCTCAGCTGCAGCAAACTCTGGATTAATAACATAATCTAAGCCTATTTGGTCCTTTATTATAGATAACTCCTGTGAATATTCTGGGTTTCTAACTCTAGCAACAGCTTTTTTCACCCCAAGCTTCTTAGCTGTTAAGCAGCAAAGCATATTTATTTCATCACTGCCAGTAACTGCTATAATTAAATCGGAATTTACTATTTCAGCCTCCATCAGTATGCTAGCGCTTACTCCATTACCCTTAATACATAAAACATCCAGATTCTCTTCCACTTTGGCTAAAGCGTCATCATCCTTATCTATAACAGTTACATCGTAATTATTATCCTTAGATAAATTCTCAGCTAAAGTGTAGCCAACCTTACCTGCTCCAACAATTATTATTTTCATTCTATATATCCTCCTTCTCTAGTTTTCTACTAGAGGCAAGCTATAATTCCATATATTAACAAACTTATTAATAATTTTTTCAACTACTTTTTTATCATTGGTAACTACACAAGATTCAAAATGTGCTTTTATACCGCCATCGTGATAATGTCTACTTGAAAAGGAAAGAATTAAAGCATAATCTCCTATTACCACGATATTATTTCTATATTTACTATTTATTTTCATGTGACCGCCTGAACTACATATTTTGGTTATATAGCTCCTTGATACTACACCATTTCTCCCTACCATTGGAATGATAATTTTGGATTTCTTTATATTGTCAGTAAGCAACATTCTCTCAATAATTTCCTGGTACACTTCATTATCAAAGGTTCCAGATATAAGAACTTCAGTCTCAGAATCTTCACTTAATAGACCTTTAATATATTCCTTCAGCTCTTCTATTTCATCTATAAAAAAAATAACCCTTTCCACAGAAATCCTCCTTCCTAACTTAGGATTATGAACTTAATTCTACCTCACCGTTCTATTATCATTCAATAGCAATAAATATACATAAAAATGGAATTGCATATGCAATTCCTCGTTTACTTAAGTTTATATCTGCTTTCCATATATTTTCTTCTTTTCTTTCTTCTTATTGCCCTTTTAATATGCTTTCTAGCAATTAAAATAAGATAAAGTAAAAGCAGAAGCTTCAGAATCCAACTAAATAAGCCCTTTCCAAAAAAACTCTTGGTATCCTTTGAAAATATTAAATTATTATTAACATCCATATTTTTAGCTGCTATAAGATCAATCTTGCCAATAGATACCCCATTTTGTATGTACTCCACACTACCTAGTACTTGGCCTTGCTTTATTGGAGCAGTAATATCGGCAGTTATATTCTTTTTAGCTTCAATATTCCAGTTGTTATCTTCAATTGGTACAATAACATTTAAATCTTCTGCAGCTACTAAGGCTAACTTATTTCCATCTTTTGATTTTGCTACAGGTACAGACTCAACAAACTGATTCTTCTTTACTACATTTTGCATAGTATAATTCCCAAAGCCATATTCAAACAAGGCCTTAGTATATTGAAACACAGCATTGTTGCCATCTTTTACGTTCATTACTGCAGCTATCAATTCAATTCCCTCTTCATTTACTGCAGATGAAATTAGATTAAAGCCTGCTCCACTGGTATAGCCTGTCTTAATACCGTTAACAGTATATTTGTACTCTTGAGAATGCTTCGTGTATTTATATTCATTAGTATCCCACAATAACTTATTGCTTGTTCTTAAAGGTGGCCATTCTTTATGCTTATTGGTGGCCGGTAATTCATTATAATATTCTTGCTTTACAATTTCTCTAAATTTTGGAATGGTCATAGCATGTTTAGCTATTATCACCATATCCCTGGCGGTGGTTAAATGCTTTTTATATTCTTCTGTATCATCCATACCATTGGTATTATAAAAGGTAGTATGGATAGCACCTAACTCCTTTGCTCGTTGGTTCATTCTTTCTATAAAAGCTGCTCTGCTTGGATAAATATTTTCAGCTATAATATTAGCAGTTTCATTGGCAGACTTAACCATCATAACATTAAGCATATGTTCTAATGTTAGATTAGTTTCACCAGCCATTATACCTATATTCATTCCACCGTCACCAATATCATTTACTGCTTCTAGGGAAACATTAACCTCTTTATTTAGGTCTCCCTCCTCCAAAGCAACTATGGCTGTTAATATTTTAGTGGTACTTGCAGGACGTATGATGGCATCTGCGTTATTTTCAACTAATACCTGACCAGTCTTTCCATCAATTAGTATATATGAACAATCACTATTTATATTCAATGCATTTTTTGAAGAAGCTTGAACCCTTTTCATGGGAAACATAAATAGCATAGCAAAAATTAGCGCAAGACTTAATTTCTTCATAAAATCCTCCTAAGTTGGGCTTTCAATTTCAACTATTAACTTATACATGGTCAAAATATTTTAAAGGTTCACTATTTTGAGCCATGTATAAGTTGATCATCCCAAATGGAACCTATAGTAAAAAGCAAGACAAATAGTTTATTATAACATATCTTGTACAAATACAATATTAAATGAACTAATAGCTTTTGTAAAATGAAAATATTTGTAACAGCTAGAGACTCTCCTTACTTATTTCCATATGTGGGCTGTCTCTATAAGTATTTCCTGTAGAAATTGTGTTTATGCTTCTAGTGGAAGCATTAATCTTCTATACTCAATCCATATACCAGACATAACCTGATATCCTGGTGTTACTATCAACATAGCTTCCTTAACACCGTAAATTTTAACAAGCTCCCAGGCCAACAAGCAAAAATCTTCTTGTATAGTTGTCATAGCAGACTTAAGCTTATTAGGAATAGTATTATAATTTGCTTTGGTTAATGCTCCTGAAAGACTATAAAATATATCAATAATACCCGAAGCATACTTATATACAGAATTGATTCTATGCTTTATCTCCTCTTCACCATATTCTAAATAATAGACCTTCCTGATTAAAGAAATTTCTTGGCACATATCATCTATAAGGCATAAGTATCTAATTATATGTTCATTGTATTTAAACTGTGGTAGCTTAAGCATATCCTTTAGTGCTTCCATTGCCTTTTCAGAGCATTCTGTAACTTCTTTAAGCAAATTATTAATAATAATCATAATAAACCTCCTGGCCTTAATGACACACATTAATATAATATGTAGATATTTACTTTATGTTAATAGAAACCAGGAAATATATTGCTCTATTCGAAGGTTAATTTATTGCTACCCAAAAATGTCCGTATCAGGTTTTCTTTACTTTCTGATATGATAAAACTCTTGTCCATTAAATTCATACAATAAAGCTATTAGGGGACTCTCCCTAAGTTTATCTACTATAATTCTATTTTATTTTACTATAATAGAGTAAATTTCATATTTTATAATCATTGATTTTACTAACTTTTTTATTATTCAAAAAGGAAATTCACCCCAAAATGTCGAATA
>DGDR01000094.1 GCA_002385545.1 Clostridium sp. UBA3947 | reverse complement strand
ATTAACTCGCGGAAAATATGCCTATGATTTCTGTGATACAGGAAAAGTTACTCCATTAGCAAAGATGTATACATTAGGTTGTGAATTTGTTCCTTCTCCAAATCATGCTGGTGGACTAAGATATCATGGTATGAGCCCAATACTTTCTAAACTATATCATGATAGATATTTAGACGAAGCAATTGCTGTTGAGCAAAGTAAAGTATTTGAAGCTGCTACTTTGTTCGCAAAGTATGAAACTATATTGCCTGCTCCTGAATCAGCACACGCTATATACGGTGCTATTCAAGAAGCTCTTAAATGTAAAGAAACAGGAAAATCTAAGACTATTTTATTTGGTTTAACAGGTACTGGATATTTCGATATGCAAGCATATATGAGCTATAATTCAGGAACTATGACTGATTATATACCTACAGACGATGATTTAAAGGTTGGCTTTGATGCTTTACCAAGAATTTAATAATTCAATATTATTAAGGGTCACAAACTATAAGTTTACTGTTTGTGACCCTTAATAATATTTTATAAAACTAAACATTACTTCAACTTATATATCTATAAACTAATTTGAAAACATATTAAAAATAGTATATGCATAATTTATATAGAAGTAATTTAGGGTAAGGTAATTATATGACTAGCTTCATATCTAATATAATTTATAGTTTTTTTATATCTTTTGGTGTAGTTCTTGGTGCCTGTATTTTTGCAGGTATTGGTGCCGTAATAAACAATGATCCCCCTCTAAAAACTATGTATGATTTGGCTGCTTCCGTAAAAATATGGGCTGTAGCTACCGCCTTAGGAGGCACCTTCTCATCATTAGAATTACTGGAAGGCGGTCTATTCCGTGGCGAAGTTAAGCTTGCTATAAAACAAGTCTTATACATACTATCAGCTTTATTAGGAGCAAATTTAGGATTTAATTTAATTAAGCTCTTAGAGAAATGTGGTGAAATATGGACAAAGTAAGAGACAAGATCTATTTCACTTTGTTTTGCACTGGAATGATCATTGGTGGATTAGTTGGCATTATTACTTATAATTCTTTAGTTAGTTACAGAATTGATGAGTATCATCAAAAAATTAAGGCCTTAGAATTACTTATAGAAGATAAAAATTTACGTTTAGAAAAGCTTGAAGACACTATTGACAAAAATAAGCTACTAGTGAAAAATATACAAATCAGTCTAAATCACAAGGAAGACGATTTAACAAGAATCGGATTAGAAAAAAATATTAGAGAAACCCTTAATAAATTTGTAGGGAAAGAAGTACATAATGTTGATGCAGAAATGCTTTGGGAGGTCATGGACAACAGAATTATAAAAATAGCCGACAAGGAATATAAAATAAAAATCAATAAGCTAGTAATTTCAGAAACTATTATGATATGGGGAGACATACTAGAAAATGATGATAGTTAGTGCAAAATGAGCAGAGGCCAAGAATAAAATTGGCTGCTGCTCATTTTTTCTTTTATGGATACTTAAACCAAATTTTATAGAAACCTTAGAACTATTGCTCTTCGCCATTAATACCGTCAAGAATAATGTTATTTATAGCGTTAATAAAGGCTAGAGCACTGGCTTTAATAACATCTGTATCAATGGCTCTCGCATTATAGTTTTTTCCATTGTAGCTTACCTGAAGTCTTACCTTTCCTAAAGCCTCCTTACCCTTTGAAACGCTACTTACCTTATACTCATTTAGATTTACATCCATTTTTACTATATCCTTAATTGCAGCATATAGGGCATCAACAACACCATTACCAACGCTACTGCTCTTAAACACCTCATTTCCCTTCTTCATCATAACACTTGCAGATGGAAAAATTCTATTACTGATTACTTGTAAATCAACTAATTCATAAAACATATCCTTAGTTTCTAAGAAATCATTAAATTTGGGATCCTCTAAGTTTACGCTATTTTCCACAATATAATAAAGATCATGATCATATATTTCCTTCTTCAAATCGGCTAATTCTAGGAACTTAGCATTTACCTTTTCAAATTCTTCGTCTGTAAAGGACTGAAAACCTATTTTCTCAAGAGCATTTTTCAAGGCATGTCGTCCTGAACGAGCAGTCAACACAAGTTCCATAGAATCTACTCCTACATCTTCTGGATGTATAACCTCATAGGCTTCTCTTGCCTTCAATATACCATCCTGATGAATACCAGAAGAATGAGAAAAAGCATTATCTCCTACTATAGCCTTATTAACCTGTACATCTAATCCCATATTGAAGCTTACAAGTTGTGAAGTCTTTTTAATTTGCTGTGTTACAATATTTGTATATGCATTATAGTAGTCA
This sequence comes from Clostridium sp. UBA3947, assembly GCA_002385545.1. Taxonomy (GTDB): domain Bacteria; phylum Bacillota; class Clostridia; order Clostridiales; family Clostridiaceae; genus Clostridium_AU. The sequence continues at coordinate 2,957 of DGDR01000094.1, read as the reverse complement.
CTTCTTAGCTTAAGTGCCATTACCACCTCTTCTAAAGCAGCATTACCAGCTCTCTCACCAATACCATTAATTGTACATTCTATCTTGTCCGCTCCATTTTTTATAGCTGCTAAAGTATTTGCAGTTGCAAGTCCTGTATCATTGTGACAATGAACACTCAAAATAACATCATTATTTACATTTTTTATTCTATAATTTAATTTTCTAATCAATTCACCAAATTCTTCGGGAACTGCGTATCCTACTGTATCTGGTATATTAATCATAGTAGCACCAGCTTTAATTACAGCCTCAATTGTTTGCCATAGGTATTCAAAATCAGATCTAGAAGCATCCTCTGTAGAATATTGTACTTGGCTTGTTAATGTCTTAGCATATTTTACCGCTTCTACACCTTGCATTAATATTTCTTCCTTAGATTTTTTTAACTTTTTTGTAACATGGACATTTGATGTCCCCAAAACAATGTGAATCAAGGGTTGAGCTGAATATTTAACGCTGTTATAAACTGCATCGATATCTGCCTTTACAGCTCTAGCCAAACCAGCAATCATCACACTATCTCCTACTTTTTTTGCAATAGTCTCCACAGCTTTAAAATCTCCTTTTGAAGAGCATGGGAAACCAGCTTCTATTATATCTACCCCCAGTTTTTTAAGTTGGTAAGCAATTTCCAACTTCTCATTAAGATTAAGTTTTGCCCCTGGAACTTGCTCTCCGTCTCGTAATGTAGTATCAAATACCAAAATTCTTCTTTTCATATAAAAATACCCCCTTTTAAACTATTATGTAATTTTACCATATATAGTTAATAAAAAACTCGTCTCTATTATCAAAATAGAGACGAGTATATAAACCCGCGGTACCACTCAATTTAATTCTATAAAAGAATTCACCTCGTTCAATGGCTATCACCATCTATCCTTTTAACGGTAGAATACCGGCAAGCCCTACTATAGTTCGGACAGCAGTTCATGGACGAGTTCAAAACTAACGATAACACCGCTTCTCAGCACCTGCGGCTCTCTGTAGTAATCAATTAGTTTCTACTATTTCCACTCATAACCTTTATTGTTCTGATTTTTTATCATGTTATCACAGCTATATTGCAATGTCAACTATTTTAAAGCAAATTTTACATTTTAACTTAAAGAATCTTATTTATCAAAATATATTCTTTTTAGAAAGAAAATTATTTTTAAAAATATTGTTAATGTTTTCCATTTATAAAGGACTTTTGATATTCTTGTGGAATCTTTATACATAATATCTAATTTAAAGGAGGAGGATTAATGTCATTTAAAATTTGTCCCCAGTGCGGTGCTTCAAATAGTTCTTTCGTAACCCATTGTATTTGTGGAGCAGATTTACAAAATGCAGCTGAGTTTGGAAATCTAGATAGATCCATCACTAAGTGTCCTAATTGTAATCAACCTTTAAAAGGCGAATCTGAATGCCCTATTTGTGGTCACGAGATTTATAAAACTACATCGTCCTCCAAGCTCTATTCTAAATCTGCAGATATTACTAGTTCTAATAATTCTGTTAAAGAAAGAAAAGCTAAAAGTTCTGATTTAGCCTATAAAGAAATAGAAGCTATTGAAAGTAAATATAAAGCCCTAAAAGGCTTTGCTCTTGCTCTAAAAATAATTGGAATTATAGGAGCTTTAGGAATATTAGCCTTAGGTATAGCAGTAGCTAATCACACAATCACAATTGGCATTACCATAGAAGCTGGCTTTTCAATTGAAGTGCTAATTTCTTCAATTATTATAGCGTCAGTGTTTTATATCTTCTTTTTAATAGCTTCAGAAATCTTTAACTGTTTTGCTGATATCGGTGACAATACATATCAAGCCTATATAATAAACAAAAAAATCTTACAAGAACTTAAAAAATTAAATGAAAGAAGCTTTTAAAAATCAAAACTTTATTTAAATATTAATTAATAGAGCTGTTACACAACTTATAAATATATAAATTGTGCAACAGCTCCTTATTCATGCTTTGATTCTTTTAATCAATATACTCTAACGATACTCGTGCATTATTTTTTAAAGCTGGTAATGCTATTTTTGCAAATACACTATTAGGCTTGGAATTTTTAGTATAAATCGTAACAATTCCTCTAGCTTCTTCAGCAAACTTTTTCTCCAAATCACACCATAATTCATGGGCCTCCTCTGGACTAACTGGGCTCCCAGGGTCAAATAGTCCAAAAGCTGCATATTTTCTCCCTCCTAAGGTTGCTTCTGGAGTACCAGGAAAAATAAAATCCTCAACAATATCTTTTTCAATAACCTTAGTTTTTGTGTTGACCCACTCCAATTTTCTGTTCCACGGAATAGACTTTAAGGTATTTATAATATGACTTCTTAAATATTTTGCCCATTGAGGTGCTGTTTTTTTCCAAGATGCTTCATCTGGAACATATACAATATCAGGTCTACCAACCATAGGATCAATTATAAAAATTATAGATTTATTCTCTTGGGTATAGCGCACATACTTCCATCCCATATAAGCTGAAAACTGTGATTCATCAAATTGTTTATTAACCTTTAACATTTCTTCCTCCTTGATAATTATAATTATCATCATAAAATTCCAAGAAATTGAGATTAATATTTATGTCTTTTAAATATCAAATAATTAACATTATTTACCATTATTATACCACAGTATCTTTTGTTATAAAATACCTTTTTTTACATTATTATATTTTATTCCTTATATACTTTCCTTGTATATATAAATTTTCAACGGAAAACATAATAGTAGCATTTTAAATAATCAATGGATAAATGGAGGTGCAAAAGATGAATTATAAAAGCCATATAGATTTAGATAAGCTAAATAAAATTCCAAAGGGCAGATCCTTTGAATACAAAGATGTAGTACGAAATGACTTTCCTGATGAAGATCATGTGGAAGATGGTAAGATTTTTAAAACTGAA
>DGDR01000150.1:852-5141 GCA_002385545.1 Clostridium sp. UBA3947 | reverse complement strand
ACTTGCCGCAGAGCATGGACTGGAAAACATACAGGAGTGGTTGAAATGAGAAGATGCAAGATTTGCAACAAAGAATATGAGCTTGGCGAAAGTGGCGCAGGATATAAATATTGTTCTCAAGATTGTGCCAATGAAGCTAGGAGGATAAAGAATAGAAAACGCATGAGAAGGGTTAACCCGCCAAAACCAGATGTGGTAATTGAATGTGAGTGGTGTGGGAAAGAGTTCACAGTTCCAGCAAGGAACGCGCACATAGCAAGGTTTTGTAGTAAAGAATGTCAACAAACACGATATAGCAGAGAGGTAAGAGGGCATGGTCCAGCGGAAGAATACTTAAAAGAGAGAAGAAAGCAAGCGGAGGAAAGACAAGTTGAGGCAGAAAGAGAAAGAGTTTTTAGAGCATTAAGAACAGCCTTAGTGAAAATAATTAAGTTAAAAGAAGAAGAGGAAAGAATCAAAGAGTTAACAAGAACATGTGAAGAGTGTGGAAAAATATTTTATGACCCTCACCCACTCACGTTGACTTGTTCTAAGAAGTGTAGTAGAAGAAGACAGAACAGAGTTAGTAAATACTATGACAAGACGAGGATAAACAAACACAACCTTGTGGACAAAGACATATCGCTCGAAAAGCTTTATAAGAGAGATAAAGGAATATGTTACCTGTGTGGAGAAAGATGTGACTACAATGACAAGGTGATAACGAAGGAAGGTTATTACATTGTAGGTGAGACTTATCCAAGCATTGACCATGTTAAACCATTATCTAAAGGCGGAAAACATTCATGGAATAATGTAAGGCTTGCTCATCATAGTTGCAACACGATTAAAAGGGATAATGATATAAGGAACATCTCAAGGCATTAGTCTAAGGGCTAGTGCCTTCAGTATATATGGGGCTAGGGGACCCCCCTAACGTGCGCGCCCGAGCTTCCGCCGTCACTGTACATTTTTTCTCACGCAAAGAAAGGAGGCCGTTATGAAAGGCTTAGATTATTTAAGAAAAAAGCTGAATAAGCATAGTTACAGAGTTAATTTCAGATATAAGCAATATGATATGAAATACCAGGACCCACCAACTGGCATCACTATACCACCTGACATAAGGAACCAGTATAGAGCAGTTATGGGGTGGTGTGCTAAGGCAGTTGATAGCCTTGCTGACAGATTAGTTTTTAGAGAATTTATCAATGATAATTTTGAAATCAACGAAATATTTCAAATGAATAATCCAGATGTGTTCTTTGACTCAGCAGTCTTATCTGCATTAATTGCATCATGTTGTTTTGTTTATATTTCCAAGGGAGAAGGAGATATACCTCGGCTACAAGTCATTGAAGCAAACAGTGCAACTGGAGTTATAGATCCAATCACTGGACTGCTTACTGAAGGGTATGCAGTTTTGGAGAGAGATGATCAAGGCAAACCTACTTTAGAAGCTCATTTTCTTCCAGGACGCACTGACTATTATGTGAATGGCAAATTAAATTATTCTATTAAAAACAACGTAGCTTATCCTTTATTAGTACCAATTATCCATAGACCAGATGCAGTAAGACCTTTTGGGCGAAGTAGAATAACAAGGGCAGCAGTCTACTATCAAAAATATGCAAAACGTACACTTGAAAGAGCAGATATAACAGCCGAATTTTATTCATTCCCCCAAAAGTATGTTGTAGGTACACATCCTGATAGTGAGCCAATGGATACATGGAAAGCTACCATTACATCAATGTTAGAATTCACTAAAGATGAGGATGGTGATAAACCAACATTAGGGCAGTTTACAACTCCTAGTATGTCACCATTTACAGAACAATTGAGAACCGCTGCTGCATGTTTTGCTGGGGAAACTGGATTGACTTTAGATGATCTAGGTTTTGTTAGTGATAATCCTTCAAGTGTAGAAGCAATAAAAGCAAGTCATGAAAACCTTAGACTAGCAGGTAGGAAAGCACAAAGAAGCTTAGGAAGTGGATTTTTAAATGTTGGTTATGTGGCAGCTTGTTTAAGAGATGATTATCCATACCTTAGAAGTCAATTTTATGAAACTAAACCTAAATGGGAGCCACTCTTTGAAGCAGATGCAAGTATGCTGACATTAGTTGGAGATGGAATACTTAAACTTAATCAAGCAATCCCTGGATATGCAGATGGTGAAACAATTAGAGACTTAACTGGAATAAAAGGAGCTGGTGAATAATGGTTAAAGACATTGTTCCAGAACTCCTTGAGCTAATAGAAAAAGAATTTGATGAGAAAACCTATAATAGTGAAGTATTGAAAAAGGCAATTAAGGCTTTGCAAGATAGAAAAGCCACATATAAAGATGCTCATGAGTTCGCCATTGAAGTAGGAGAAATACTGTCAGAAGTTTTGAACAAAAATATAACTGCAGAAATACTTCCAGATGGCAGGATGTATTTTAATATAGCAAATAGAATACTTAACCCAACAATGGCCAAAAACTATGAATTAATTTCAAGTTTTACTGTAGATGTTCAAACTTTATTAAACCACAATGCAGGTTTAAGGATAAAAGGGCAAAAGGCAGAGCTCAATCAAAGCAAAATAGATGGAATTATAGAAAGGCTTAGCACAGCAGAAAAATTTGAAGAAATAAAATGGATCTTAGATGAGCCTATTAAGAATTTTAGTCAATCAATAGTTGATGATACAGCTAAAGTTAATATGAAGTTTCAAGCGAAAGCAGGCCTTAAACCTAAAGTTAGAAGGGTAGTTGTAGCCAATTGTTGTGATTGGTGTAGAAGGTTAGCAGGAACTTATGAATATGGCAAAGAACCAGAAGATATCTACAGGAGACATAGATATTGCAGATGTCGAGTTGAGTATTATCCTGGTGATGGAAGAGTGCAAGATTCTCATACTAAAGAATGGAGAGACCCTGAAAGAGAAGCAAAGATTGAAGCTAGAAAGAAAATAGGGATTAGGAGTAGGAGGTGATAACAATATCTCCCAGCGACAGGGTTATCATGCATGACGATTGAAGGAGGATGTAATATGACTACTACAAGAATTGGTAATCAAAATCCTACTCAATCGGTAATTTTAAATTATAAAAAAAGTCTATATCAAAATGCGATTAAAATCTACGAAAAATCAGGCAGAAAAGCTCAAGAGTGGCAAAAAAATATTTTAAAACATATTTATGCAATTAATGATGATGGCCTTTGGACTCATACTAAATTTGGTTATTCTCTCCCTCGTAGAAATGGTAAAAATGAAGTTGTAGTCATAAGAGAAATGGAAGGTTTACACAGAGGAGAGAAGATACTTCATACAGCACATAGGACAACTACTTCTCATGCCGCATGGGAAAGGTTATGTAGATTACTAGATCAAGCAGGTATTGAATATAACTCTTTAAGAGCCACAGGAAGAGAAAGGGTAGAATTTCCCGAAACTGGTGGGAGGGTAGAATTTAGGACCAGGACCACTACTGGTGGACTTGGGGAAGGTTTTGACACCTTAATTATTGATGAGGCTCAAGAATACACCACAGACCAAGAATCAGCTTTAAAATATGTAGTTACAGATTCAAAAAACCCTCAAACGATATTTTGCGGAACTCCACCTACCCCTTTAAGTGCTGGAACAGTATTTGTAAACTTCAGAAATAGCGTATTAGAAGGTGGAGTGGAAAATGCAGGTTGGGCTGAATGGGGAATACAAGAAGAAGTAGAAGATATAAGAGATAAAGAGCTTTGGTATTTATGTAATCCATCTTTAGGAACAATCTTTACGGAAAGGTCAATCCAAGACGAAATCGGAGCAGATAAAATTGACTTCATGATCCAGAGATTAGGATTGTGGATAAGGTACAACCAGAAATCTGCAATTTCCGAAAACGAATGGCTTGAACTTAGAGTAAAAGCCAAACCTGTATTAAGAGGACCACTACATGTTGGAATTAAATATGGTAATGATGGCGTTAATGTTGCTATGAGTGTAGCAGTTAAAACCTTATCAGGTAAAATCTTTATTGAAGCAATAGACTGTCAATCAGTTAGAAATGGCAATACATGGATTATTGACTTTTTACGCAAAGCTGATGTTGCAAGTGTAGTGATAGATGGAGCAAGTGGTCAAAACATCTTAGCAAAGGAGATGAAAGATTATGGACTAAAAGAACCTATACTTCCTACAGTTAAAGAAATCATTGTTGCTAATTCTTTATGGGAACAAGGAATATTCCAACAAAGCATTTGCCATAATAATCAATCATCATTAACACAAGTTGTAACTAATTGTGAGAAAAGACTTATAGG
>DGDR01000150.1:0-596 GCA_002385545.1 Clostridium sp. UBA3947 | reverse complement strand
AAAATTACCGATACCACCGGGTAAGTGGGAGAAAGGAGATAATTATGAGTAAAGAATTTAAACCTATCATGACACAGGAAGAATTTGATAGAGCTATACAAGATAGGCTAGCTAGAGAAAGAGAGAAGTTTGCTGATTATGAAGATATAAAAAGAGAAAATGCAAAATTAAAAACTGAAATAAATACATTAAAGACAACATTAGAAGAATCCAACAAGAAAATAGAAAGTTATGATAAGGATATATCCGAATTGAATAAGAAGATTGCAGACTATGAAACTGCAAATTTGAAAACAAAAATAGGATTACAACATGGACTTCCATATGATTTGATAGACCGTCTTGTTGGAGAAGATGAAGAAACCATAACAGAAGATGCTAAAAAGCTAGCTGAACTTGTAAAGAAAAATGAACCTATAGCACCATTAAAAGATGTCGAGCCTCCAATAAGTAGTGGAGAAGATGGTGCTTATAAATCATTATTACAAAAATTGAAAGGAGAATAGATTATGGTATTACAAAAAGGTGCTTTATTTGATCCTAAATTAGTAAATGATTTAATTACTAGAGTGCAAGGTAAATCATCATTAGCAATA
>DGDR01000195.1:9065-23313 GCA_002385545.1 Clostridium sp. UBA3947 | reverse complement strand
AAATATGCAATTTGCTCAAATAAACAAAAAAGGATACTACAAAAATAGTATCCTGGATTATCTTGAATTATTATGAACCGTGCACCTTGCTTCGACAATGGCCTATAAGCGTTACTTACATAGTTAGCTCAAACCAGGCTGCTCCACGGCACACGAAAGGGTTCACTTACCGCTGCTTCCTTCCGGACCTGACGGGGTTCATGAATTTCCGTTGCGTGGGACCCAGTTCTCAACGCCACTTTTGTAAGCCAGGCCTTACAAGCCAAGGCCTAGGCAAGGAATTCAACCCTGCTGTAGCGGATTGCAGGTTACAGGGCACCGCTAACTCCCCATCTAGCACGGCAAAGTTTTAATGGCGGAGAGAGGGGGATTCGAACCCCCGGTAGAGTTATCCCCTACACACGCTTTCCAGGCGTGCTCCTTCAACCACTCGGACATCTCTCCATGTACCTTTATATTAATTTTTTCTTGCGACAAGTGTTATTATACTATGGTTCCAATATAAATTCAAGGATTTTTTTCTTAATTATTTATGGTAATCATGGTTTATTTATGAATAACATATAATTTAATATTGATAGGAGGTTTATATTATGCAGTATCAAATTAAAGGAGACAGTCTACCAGTAGCAATTTGTCAGCTTAGTCCAGGGGAATCATTAATCTCAGAAGCAGGAGCTATGGGATGGATGTCCGATAACATTATTATGGATACAAATATGAAAGGTGGCCTCTTTGGAGGAATAGGCAGGGCCTTTTCTGGAGAATCTGTTTTTTTAAACACCTTCACCTGCCAAGGAAATAATAACGGAATAATCGCCTTTCCTTCTTCTGTTCCAGGAAAAATTATGGTGAGACATCTAGCCCCTGGGGAAACTATAATATGCCAAAAAGGTTCTTTTCTTGCTGGGGAGCCTTCCTTGGACTTAAAAGTACATTTTAGAAAAAGGTTAGGAGCTGGTTTCTTTGGTGGCGAAGGCTTTATATTGCAAAAAATCACAGGACCAGGGGTTGTATTCCTAGAATTAGATGGTCACATCGAGGAATACAATTTAGCACCAGGACAAAGAATTGTAGTAGACACTGGTAATGTGGCATTTTTCGATGCCTCAGTATACTTTGATGTACAAATGGTTAAGGGCTTGAAAAATGTACTTTTCGGTGGTGAAGGCTTATTCCTAACAACCTTGACAGGACCTGGTAGAGTATATCTTCAATCGATGCCAGTACAAAATCTAGCTTCACGTATCATAAGCTTTTTACCTAACTCCTCAAAATAAATCAATTAGGAGGTCTCCTTTGAGATCTCCTTTTTTTACTTTTCCCATACACTTTATTTCCACCTAGTCTTAGCCACATTTTTATTGAGCCTATAATCTGTTCATGGTATAATTATAGCGTAGTTTGACAAATTTTTTGTTATTTCGAGGTGAATTATGAAATATACCCTTTCAGAGCTGTACGAGGCAGAGAACCTTCAGAGTTTTTTTGATAGTTTATTTGATGCCACTAATATAAGCTGCAAAATTATTACTAATAATGGAAATGCTCTTATAGAAAGTGGTTTTAAAGATATATGGAACACCTTTCAAAAGTTTAATATAGAAAATGAAATACTTTCAGATATACAAGCCGGTAAAAAATACTCTTCCTTTCAGTGGGAGGACCAATTAATTTTTGCTGGAATACAAATAAATATACAGGAAAAGCATATGGCCACTTTATACTTTGGTCAGCTTCTTCCTATAGAAAAATCTTGGGAAATCATTATTAACTTTATGCTCAATGTGGTAGCAGTATTTGAAAAAATAGGCTTTGACACCCTACAAGAGCACTATTTAAACAGGCAAATCAGTTCCAATTATCAAGAATTAGAGGCTACCTATGAGGAATTGGTAGCTACAGAGGAAGAGTTAAGGGCACAATTCGAAGAATTACAGCTTAGCAAGAAGAAGCTAAAGCAAAGCGAAGAAAGATACAAGCTGGCCTTACTAGGATCCCATGATGGTATTTGGGATTGGGATATAGTAAACGATTCTTACTATTATTCTGAAAAGTGGGCAAATATGCTAGGCTATGCAAAGAAAACCCTGCCTCTTGCTAATAGATCTTGGAAAGAGTTAATTCACCCCATGGATTTAGAACTATTCGAAAAAGTGGTTAACGATTATATAACTAAAAAAACAGACCGATATAAATGTGAATATAGAATTAAACGTAAGGATAATTCATACATATGGGTTTCTGATGTGGGTGCTGCAACATGGGATGAACAGGGGCTACCAATTAGAATGGTTGGCTCCCATACAGATATTACAGAACAGAAAAAAGCTTTAGAGCAAATTCATCAATTAGCTTACTATGACGACTTGACTAAGCTACCAAATAAGTTTGCTCTGCAGGAGCAAATAAATAAGCTTTGCAAGGATAATGATAAATTTGCTATTATTTTTATCAGCTTAGATAATTTTAAGTCTATAAATGACCTTTTTAGTCATACAATTGGAGATAGCCTCTTGAAAAAGCTATCCTCTGAGCTATCCTCTCTTGCAAATGGTAATGATCAATTCTTATATAGATGGGGTGGCGATGAGTTTGTTATCCTTTTAAAAAATATAGATAATGACTCTGATCTTATTAATTATTTAGAAACCTTAGCCAAGTTTATTAACAGGACTATCACAATAAATGAAAATGAGATTTTTATCTCCGCTAGCATAGGAGCTTGTCTGCATCCTCGAGACGGTAAAAATCTTGAAGAGTTAATTAAGAACTCTAACGCAGCAAAGTATCATGCAAAAACATCAGGAAAGAATACCTATAAAATATATTGTCCAGAGCTATCCCTAAAGGCAATGGAGCAAATCACCTTAGAAAGGGAATTACGATTAGCTCTTAAACGTAATGAATTTCAAGTGTATTATCAGCCTCGTATAAGTATAAAGGATAATAAATTAGTTGGAGCAGAAGCCCTATTGCGCTGGGTAAAGCCTAATGGAACTATAATCTCTCCACTTAATTTTATTCCAAAGGCTGAAGAAACAGGTCTTATAGTACCTATTGGTGAGTTTGTTATAAAATCTTCCTGCCAGCAGCTAAAGAATTGGCTGGATAAAGGTTATTCTGATTTAACTATTTCCATTAACCTTTCAGTTAAGCAGATAGAGGATCCAAATCTAATAGACTATATACGTTCTGCCATTGAAGAAACAGGAGTTAAGCCATCTAATCTAGAGTTTGAAATAACAGAAAGTGCTGCCATAAATGACCTAAATCAAACCTTAAAGCTTTTAAAAGAGCTTAAGGATATGGGAATTAAAGTATTGCTCGATGACTTTGGTACAGGATATTCCTCCTTAAACTTTTTAAGGCTACTTCCTGTAACAACTATTAAAATAGACAAGTCCTTCATTGATAAGGTTTTAGAGGATTCTATGGAAAGAACTATCGTTCAGTCTTTAATATCCTTAGCTCATGCTATCAGAATGAATGTAATTGCAGAAGGCATTGAACAGATTTCACAGTTATGCTTTTTAAAGGAAATTTCTTGTGACGAAGCTCAGGGCTTTTACTTCAGTCGACCTATACCAGCTGAACAGTTTGAAAAAATGTTGGAAGACTATAATAAATAGCTTTTATGTAAAGTTGATGGACATTCAATAACTTGTTCATCAACTTTTCTTTTAACTTAATTAATGGTGTAAAAGTTCTACAATAAACCCAATATATTAAAACAAGTTTGAAAATTCTTGATTTATATGATATATTGTATGTATATCTTATTTACATCATGTTCGAAATTTAAGGAGGTATCATTAATGGACGACCCTGACACTGTCAGTAGTATCTTGCTAATCTTAGGCTTGCTATTAATAAACGCATTCTTTGCAGCAGCTGAGATGGCAATAGTATCTGTTAACAAAAACAAAATCAACTCATTAGCTGAGGAAGGAAATAAAAAAGCTCTAGCATTAAAGAAGCTAACCTCAGAACCTACCAAGTTTCTTTCAACTATACAGGTTGGAGTAACCTTGTCAGGATTATTTGCTAGTGCTTCCGCAACTACAGGTATTTCAGCACAATTGGACAATCTGTTGAAAAACATTGGTGTGCCTTACAGCGCACAAATATCTGTGGTTATAGTTACAATTATTCTTTCCTACTTTACTTTAGTATTCGGCGAGCTTTTCCCCAAAAGAATGGCCCTTCAAAAATCTGAAGCCATTTCCATGTTCGCAGTAAAGCCTTTAATCTTTATTTCCAAAATCACATCTCCTTTTGTAAAACTTCTTTCCGGCTCGACTAATACCTTAGTAAAGCTATCAGGAATAAAAACAGATAATTTAGAAGAGGAAGTATCAAAGGAAGAAATTAAGTCCTTGATTGAAGTTGGACAAGAACAAGGTGTTATCAACGAAACCGAAAAGGAAATGATTCAAGGTATTTTTGATTTCGACGATACTTTAGCAAAAGAAGTTATGACTCCTAGAACGGATGTCTTTATGATTAATATTGAAACACCGATAGATAAAATCAAAAAACAGATTATGGAGGAAAATTTCTCTAGAATACCTGTTTATGAAGAGGATTCGGATAATATAATTGGTATCCTTTATATAAAAGACTTCTATGCAGAGGCTTTAGATAAGGGAATAGAAAATATAAATATTAGAGAAATGCTTAGAAAGCCATATTTCGTTCCAGAAACTAAAAATATAGATGACCTATTTAAGGAATTACAAAGCACCAAGAATCATATGGCAATATTAATAGATGAATACGGCGGCTTCTCTGGTATAGTAACTATCGAAGACTTAATTGAAGAAGTAATGGGTAATATTTTCGACGAGTATGACGAAAGTGAACCAGATATAAAGAAGCTGGATTCAAATACTTATTTAGTAAACGGCTTACTTCCTATTGGAGAATTAAATGAACACCTACATCTATCATTGGAATCAGAAAACACCGATACAATAGGAGGCTTCATTATTAATCTAATGGGCGCTATACCAACAAGTAATGATTGCCCCGCTATAAAATATGAAAACTTAACCTTTAAGATTGAAGAAGTTAATGAAAAACGAATTGAAAAGTTAAGACTTTCAATTGACCCAGAAGCTTAAAAAATAGGCTGTTGCGCAACTAACTATAAGTTGTGCCACAGCCTTTTTGTTAACTTCCAATTTCACTGCTGATTGGTTCAACCTCTTTATTTTTGATTTTAATAATGTAAACTGTAACTGTTGATGCTATTGCAAAAATTACTAGTCTCACTATTAATTTATCTATAAAGAAAATTAAGCAAGAGAGGATAGTAGTCCATAACATAAGCAATGCAATGACCTTTGTCTTTTTGGGTATCCCCTTTCCTTCCCTGTAGTCCTTTATATATTGACCAAAATACTTATTAGTAATTAGAAAATTATATAGCCTTTCAGAGCTTCTTATAAAGCAAGCCGCTGAAAGTAATAGAAAAGGAGTGGTAGGGAGCACTGGTAATATTACACCTAACATCCCCAAGCCCATAGCAATAACTCCTATAAGTATCAACAATATCTTTTTTATCCTCTTCATAAGCTAGTCTCCTAAAAATTATTTTCTTCTATTATATAATATTCATGGGCTTTAACAATAATTATTTTTTAAACTTTTAGGAGAACTTTTCTCAATTAGCTAAACTTCAGGATTCATCATTGTTCCTATAAACAATGGTAAATTAGTTTCATTATCTATGATGGCATATATAAAGGGTCTATCAAGAACTATATAAATTTCATCTATGAGTGCAGATTCGTCCACCATTACAACCGTAGTTACCGCTGCTGCCTTGGTTCCAGTATCATCCACACTGATAAAGGTCTTATGAAGGGTGCTAGCAACCCAAATATTCCCGAAATCGGACTTAGCCATATCTGAAAAATCTGCCTTATCTGCTTCAAAGCAGTCATTAAGTCCTAGTTTCTTTAAGGAATCCTTTAGTTCTATGCTATAACTAGCCTCAAATTTAGGTAAGGCTGCATTAACACTTTTATTAGATTTACCTTCCATAAGCTTCATAAACCTGTCTCCCGATAAGGAAGCTATATAGCTATCTACCGTTACATCCTCATTAGGTAAAATTGCCACAAAGCTATATTTACCGCTTTTATAAGGCTTTATGAAGCCTTGGGCCTTATCATCTTTAATATAGAGGTTTTCTTTAGAATTCATAAATTCTACCTTTTTGCTTCTTCCATCTTCTAGTCTAAAGTCTCCCTGGTGAATATCTTCCTTCTTATATAACACTTCCCATTTATCTTCAAAGCACACTGCATTTATCAAATACATTACACTGTCTTCATCAATTTTATCTATAATTTTATCTATTAAGCCTTCTGTATTATACTTTACCCAATTATTTATATCTGTTACTGTTTCCTTGGATGAAAAATCTGACTTGTAAGCTGCTGCCTTGTAATAATTAGCATTCTTTTGAAGAAAATCCTTGTTAACCGTTAAGCTGTCATCATCCCTATACCATATGGAATTAGCAATGCCTACCTTACCACTGTTAACATCGGCAAGTCTTTGAGATAGGCTATAATAATAGCTATTTAGGTCCTGTATGCCAAGACCTTTCTTGCCAAGAAGCTCTTCAAACTCCTTAAGGGTATTGCCCTTAGCACCGTTGGCAGTCATACCTAAAGCCAAATATACAGAGGTAGGAGATATTAGTGAATTTTCCCCCTTGGTATATGCGTTCTTAAAAAGGTCTACCGAAAAGTCTGCTGTAGACTGGATAAACTCATCCTTTAGTTCTACTGTATCAACTTTCTCTTCCTTAATGCTCTTCATTAAATCCTTTGCTAACACAGTAGTGAACTTCCCTCCAGATAATATTCCGCTATAAAGCACTATAAAGGCTAATATCAAGGCAAAGGCAGGAATTCCTATAAAGCCAAGCCTCTTAATTTTCTTATTTCCCTTTTTCATAAAAAAACCTCCTCATACTTCACTTTACTTACAAGACGTAGTCAGATGCAAATATGTTACACATCATGTATTAATTACTTTTACATAAAAAGCTGCACCGCAAATTTTATTTGATAATTTCCTATACAATAAAAAAGAAACTCAACCCTAAGGATTGAATTTCATTTAAGAAGTAAACTAATTTTTAGGATTCATCATAGTTCCAATAAACAAAGGCAAATTAGTTTCATTATCTATGATGGCATATATAAAGGGTCGATCTAAAATTATATCATGGCCCTCAGGAGCTCCAAGTTTAAGTTGCATATTAGCACTTGTTGCAGCACCTGCCTTAGTGCCTAAAACATCAACAGTAATATAGGTTTTGTGGAGGACCTTACCAACATAAATATCCCCTTTCTCTACTTCTGCCATTTCAGAAAAATCTGCTTTATCTAAGCTAAAACATTCAACAAGGCCCATATTCTTTAAACTTTCCTTTAGTTCTTTACTATAACTAATCTTAAATTTAGGTATAGAAGCCCTAACTTTTTCAGAGGATTTATTATCCATAAGGCTTATAAACTTTTCTCCAGACAAGGAAGCTATGTAACTATCTACACCTACTCCTTCATTGGGTAATATAGCTACAAAGCTATACTTACCACTTTCATATGGTTTTATAAAGCCTTCTGCCTTGTCATCGCTAATATAAATAAATTCAGTAGAGTTCATAAATTCTACCTTTTTTCTAGTTCCGTCCTCTAAGTAAAATTCACCATCCTGAATATCTTGCTTAGTATAAGGCGTTTCCCATTTATCTTCAAAGTATACAGCATTAATCAAATACATTAGGTCATTTCCATCAATTTTATCAATAATTTTATCTATGGTCTCTCCAGTATTGTGTTTTACCCAATTATTTATATCCTTTACCGTTGCCTTAGCTGAGAAATCTGCCTTGTAGGCTGCTGCCTTATAATAACTTGCATTCTTTTGGAGAAATTCCTTCTTAATGTTTAAGATATCATCGTCCCTATACCATATAGAATTAGCAAAAGTCACTTTACCGCTCTTAACATCAGTAAGCCATTTAGATAGGCTATAATAATAGCTATTCAAGTCCTCTATCCCTATTCCTTCCTTGCCAAGAAGCTCTTCAAATTCCTTAAGGGTATTGCCCTTTGCACCATTGGCAGTCATGCCTAAGGCAAAATATACGGAGGTCGGTGAAATCAATGAGTTTTCTCTCTTTGCATAAGAATTCTTAAATAGCTCCACAGAAAAGTCTGCTGTAGACTGAATAAACTCGGCCTTTAGTTCTACAGTTGTTGGCTCCTCCGCCTTAATTCCTTCCATTAAATCTTTGGCTAACACTGTTACAGCCCCCTCTCTAGAAAACATTCCACTAATAAATACTATAAGAGCAAGTAGGGCAGCTATAGCTGGAATACCTGCAAAGGTCCAAGATTTAAATTTCTTAGCTCTTTTAGCAGACACTGATTTTTTAGCTTCTCTTTACTTTCTGTGGACATATCAAGCTTATGTAAATTTGCATCCGCTATTTTTTTAAGGTTCTCTAGCTTTTTCATTTAAAACTCCTCCTTTAATAACTCTTTTAATAGCTCCTTTGCTCTTTTTATTCTGACGGATATAGTGTTCTCCTTTTCCTTTAGAGCTTTAGCTATTTCCGATACCGTCATTTGCTGATAATACCTTAACAGAATAACGTTTTTGTATTTTGTTGGGAGGGAATATACTGCATTGAGGAGAGCTATAGATTCATCACTACGAAAGGGTTCCGCTACATCTTCCTCTGAAGCATAGGCTAAGGATATATAATTACCAGCAGCAAGCTCCTTATATGAAGACTTTCTCATATAACTTTTACATGTGTTTATTGCTATGCTATTTATCCAAGTTTTTTCACTGCTTTGACCTCGAAAACTACTATAATTCTTATAAGCCTTATACAAAGTATCAAATGCAGCCTCTTCTGCCAGTTGTTCATCCTTTAAAATCATATAGCACATTCTTATAAGACTCTTAGAATACTCCTCTATAAGCCTTTCGACGTCCGGTTTCTTATCTTCCGCTGGCGACATTTGAAAAAACATCGCTCATCTCTCCTTTCACTTATTAGACTCCTCAAAATGTAAATTTATGACATAGTTCTAAAAAAGAAATTCAACCTCATGGGTTGAACTTCTTCAAAATATCCTTATTCACTTCTTAATGCCTCCACAGGGTCCTTCTTAGCAGCCATCTTAGCAGGAATAGTTCCTCCTAAAACTGTAAGACCTAAACTTAGTAAAACTAAGGCAATAGCATGAAGAGGATTTAATTGAGCTACATTCTTTAAGTCCGTCATCTTATAAATCACCCTGTTTATAGGGAATATAAGCAATCTAGCGATAACTATGCCCAAGGTTCCAGAGCAAACACCTATAATAAAGGTTTCTGCATTGAACACACGAGTAATATCCTTCTTTCTAGCTCCCAAAGCTCTAAGAACACCGATTTCCTTTGTTCTTTCCAATACAGAAATATAAGTAATTATACCTACCATTATAAGTGATACCACTAGAGAAATTGAGGCAAAAGCTATAAGTACTATAGTTATGGCATCCATAATACCAGAAGTCATGTCCGTAAAGGAAGCGGCTAAGTCATTATATATTACCTGATCTTTCTCAGCCTTACCTTTGTTATATTCATTTAGATGATTTATTATAGTTTCCTTAGCCTCAAAGTTCTTAGGGAATATTGATATCATATAAGGCTTGCTGCTACCTCCTAGTGTAGCTAGAACCATTTCCTTTGCTTCTACATCCTCAGGATTTGTCATGTCAAAAGGGGCTCCTGTTAATACATTGTAGTCTACATCCTTCTGCTTTAACACAATCTCTGATTTAGCTGCATCCTCTAAAATATAGTCCGCCAATTGGTTGGAATAGTAGAAGCCTGGAGATAGTAAGGACATTTTTACTTCCTGTTTAGGTCTTAAAATTCCTACTACCCTTAGCTTGATGGCTCTTTCGTTGTTGTATAAATCTATAAGATTGTTTGGATCGCCATTAGGAATAAAGAAGTTGCCATTAGCCTTATAAAAGTCGTTATTCAAAATTGCTCTAAACTCGTATCCAATAATATCATCGAAGGATATACTCTTCGCCTGATAATCTAAGCCGAAGTTCTGTAAAACTGTTTCATCTATACCATTTTTCTTATCTACTATGACAATAATATCATTCATATCCTTCGGGTATGAACCAGCTAATACATCATAGTTTTTCTCTAAGTATGCGGCAGTATTGTTATTTAAAGACTTGGGATAGGAAGTAAAGTTGCCAAAGTTAGTTTTTATGGCAGTAGCCTTATCTCCCTGCTTTTTAAGTAAATTTATATTGAGAATTCTAGTATATGCTATACCTGAAATCAAGTCTGGATTAAGACTCTCAATGTGCTTTATATATTCCTCAGTAAGAAGATTGGTATGCATAAACTTTTGCTGTACAGGCTCCTTAGGATAAACTACCTTCTCACTAGGGAAATCCCCTGCCGATTCCTTGCCTAAGAATTCATTTTGTTGCTCCCTCCAAGTTTCCTCATCTATATCCGCAGCATCCTTAGTAATCATAATTGGCAGAGAGGACAAAGTATCTGATTCGAATTTCTTTATCTGCTTGTCAAAACCATTAGACAAGGACAAAATAAGGGCTATACCAATGATTCCAATACTGGAAGCAAAGGCTGTTAGAAATGTTCTGCCCTTCTTAGTTCTAATATTGGTTCCAGACAGTTTTAAGGCTGTTAGAAAGCTCATTTTAGTCTTCTTTAAGCTGTACTGAGCACTTGCCTCTTCATCTGACAGAGGATTAGAGTCCGATACTACCTCTCCATCCTTAAATTCTACTATTCTATTTGCATAGGTATGGGCTAGCTCTGGGTTATGAGTAACCATGATAACTAGCTTATCCTTAGCAATTTCCTTAATCAAATCCATGATTTGCAGGCTAGTAGTTGAATCCAAGGCACCAGTAGGCTCATCTGCCAAAATTATGTCTGGGTCATTAGCTAAAGCTCTAGCTATAGCCACCCTTTGCATTTGTCCACCAGATAGCTGATTAGGTTTTTTATGTACATGCTCCTTTAAGCCAACCCTCTCTAATACCTCCAGGGCCTTTTTTCTTCTCACCTTATGAGAAACACCACTTAAGGTCATACCCATTTCTACGTTGTCCACAATACTTAAATGGTTTATTAAATTATAACTCTGGAATATAAAGCCTACGCTATTGTTACGATAAGCGTCCCACTCTACATCCTTAAATTCCTTAGTGGACTTGCCACTGATTATTAAGTCACCACTATCGTATCTATCAAGACCGCCAATAACATTAAGGCAAGTAGTTTTACCAGATCCACTGGCACCTAAAATTGCCACAAACTCACTTTTTCTAAAATTCAAATTAATTCCTTTTAAAGCTACCTGAGTAAACTCACCGGTAGTATAGCTCTTCTTAATATTCTTTAAAGATAACATCATAAATTCTCCTTTACCATTCCATGTTTTAAAATCTCTATTTTTTTATCATATTTTTTTATAATCTTATCTCTTTCCTCAATATGCAAGAATAATTGCATTACAGCCTTTTGTGTAACAGAAATGAGAATTTCTAAAATGTCATATAGGTCCTCTTCGCTGTTAATATTTAAGTTGCTTGAGTTAATGTAAGGCCTAATCCAAGTATAATTCTTATCCTTTATATCTCTGAAACTTAATTCAGCAGTTATGCAGCTATGAACCTTATCACTGGTAAAAATATTCATACAAAAAGCTATGTTATCCTCTTCCATTCCAAAGTCTGCTGTAAAACGCAAAATATCTCTAAAGATTGCAAATAAATCCCCTTCATGGTCATTTGAGCTCTTCTTTATGGTAGCTATAAGTTCCTGATAATACTTAGATAAAATAAAGCCTAGCATATCTTCTTTATCTTTAAAATACATGTAAAAGCTACCTCTTGAAATGTCTGCCTCTTGCACAATTTTATTAATAGATACCTTATCATAGGGTACTCTAGCAAATTCTTTTTTTATGGCCATAATAAGCTTATTCTTTTTCTCCACAGGAAGGTTCATGAAGGTTTCCGTTGGCAATAAACTCCTCCCCCTTATGACAACTTGTCATATGACATATTGTCATTATTATACATATCCACCTATACTCTGTCAATAAATTTATTTTATAAGCTTCGCCAAAATGTACTGATACAGCAACCTTATAAATATCTGTTTATTTTTAAATTTTATACAAAAAACTCCTTGAAATATATTATTTTGTCTGGTAATATTTATAAAAAAACATTTTTTTACATTCTTTTCAATTATATTTAAAAGTATGAGGGGGATATTATTTATGAGATTTTTGAAAAGACTAGCCTTAATATTGTCACTAGTTATGGTTACTTCTATTTTTGCTGCATGCTCAAAGAATTCTAACAAAGAAGCAGAGTCCTCGAAAAAAACGGCCCAAAATGAGAATAAAAAGGACAAGGATCATGAGAACACCCAAGAACAGGCATCTGATGATGTAGATAGCCTAGAGGAATTATCTGATAATTTATATGACTATGAAATTCTTCTTGATAATAAGTTGTATACTTTACCAACCCATATTAGTGAGTTTACTGAAAACGGTTGGAAAAGCGAAGACCTAAATATGATAGAATTTGTTCCACAGCTACATAAATCTGTAACCCTATCAAAAGGCAATAAAACTATAAGTGTTACTATGGTAAATCTCAATACAGATATGCAACCTTATTCAAAATGTTTAGTTACGGGAGTCTACCTATACCCTCTTAATGATGAAGAATACCCAGAATTATTTATATCAAAGGGAATTACTATAGGTTCTACTTATAATGAAGTTATAGAAGCTTATGGAACTCCATCAATTAAAACTGACTATTCAGATTTGATTTCCTATAAATCAGATGACTATTCAGAATATAATATATCCTTTAAAGATGGAAAGATAGTTATGATTAGTGTTAACAATGCAGTAGCTAATACTGATATACTAGATTTAGTAAAGAATTATAAGGCTCCTACCAGCCTAGCTGATGATTTATTATCCTTCCAAGTTAAATTAGACGGTACTTTATACAAGCTGCCCATACCTATACAGGAGCTACAAAAAAACGGTTGGAAGGCAAAATTAGATCCTGATACAATTATTCCAGCAAGAAGCCATGCTTATGAAGTTGAATTAACAAAAAATAACCAAACACTACGAGTGCCGGTTATGAATTATAGTATATATGGCGCACCTTTAAAGTATTGCTTTGTTAACGGTATAATCTATTCAGACCCCGACTGTATAGTATCATTTGAATTACCAAAAGGAATAACAACAGAATCTACTCTGGACCAAGTATTAGCAGCTTACGGAGAGCCTAGCAGCAAGGAATTTTCCCAAGAATATGCCTCTCTCGTTTACAAAGATAAAAGTGATAATACTCATCTGATTCAAATTGAATTTGAAAAAGGTAAGCTATCATATGTTGCTTATATTTACACACCAGAAGTTTTAAAATAAAATAAGAAAAATATTCCAGAATCTTTTATTTCCTTCTACAAATCAATATAATAATAATATACTATATTTCATGGGAGGATTTTATTATGCATAATACCCTGACTCGAGAAAATATTAAAAAATTACAGGAAGAACTGGAATATAGGCTTACGGTGAAAAGGGCTGAAATAGCAAGAGAAAAAATGGAAGCCGCTGCCCATGGTGACAGATCAGAAAATGCAGAATATAAAGAGGCTTGCGCTAACTATAGAGAAAATGATAATAGAATTCAATACTTAATGAATATGATATCCACAGCCACTGTTATCGATGATACAGAAGTTGATAAGTCAGTAATGGGCATCGGCAGCAAGGCTAGAGTTAAATTTATAGAAGACGACGAAGAAGCTATAATAACCTTAGTTACTACCTTGGATTTAGACCCAGAAAATATGTGTATAAGTATAGAATCAGATTTAGGAAAGGCCCTATCTGGAAAGAAAGCTGGAGATATAGTTGAAGTTAAGGCTCCAGAAGATAATTATACCGTTGAGATTTTAGAAATACTGTAAATCTAAAAGAGGCTGTTGCACAACTAGCAGAGACCAGTTATTGTGCAACAGCCTTTTTTTTAAACAGGATAGTGAACAGCCTTATAATAACAGCTCCCAGCTGTTGATATCTGACTTCTCACCTCTCACTTCTGAC
>DGDR01000195.1:0-8810 GCA_002385545.1 Clostridium sp. UBA3947 | reverse complement strand
GAGGGATTTGAACCCTCGGTACGGGTTATACCCGTACAGCGGTTTTCGAGACCGCCACCTTCGACCACTCGGACATCTCTCCTTACAGTCCCAATTAGAAATTATACTAGAGTTAATCTTTAAATTCAATATAGAAAATATAATAAGACTGACAACAACTACTATTAAAGTTAAAAGCCATAGATATTAAATAAGCTTGCCCTTGGAAAATAAGAACAAGCTTATTTAATAGGTAAAACTTAGTGTTTAGATTCCCTCTGACTTTGAATTGTCAATTTTATCCTTGTTTTTAGCCACAGCTTTAATAGCTACAAAGGCCAATGGTGGCACTTTAGTTTTTATATGATAAGGCTGACCTTTCCACTTTTCATCAAAGGCATGGAGCACACCATCCACAATCTGGCCAGAACCACCGTATTTGAAATCATCACTATTAAATATCTCTCTATACTCTGTTAGCTCTGGCACTCCAATTTTATAATCATAATAAACCACAGGAGTGAAGTTATATAATAAAATTGTGTAATCCCCTGCTTCATCCTTTCTCATAAAGGCAATGATGCTTTGCTCATAATTTTCATAGTCTAGCCATGTAAAGCCTTCTGGATCATGGTCAAGCTCCCATAGGGTCTTCTCCTGTCTATAAAAGTGATTTAGTTCTCTAGCATATCGATGTAGCTCCTGATGGGATGGGAATTGGAACAACATCCAGTCTAACTCTCTCTTGCAATTCCATTCTGAAAACTGTCCAAACTCTCCACCCATAAATAGAAGCTTTTTACCTGGGTGGCCCATCATGTAGCCAAGTAACAGCCTTAAACCAGCAAACTTCTGCCAGTAATCACCGCTCATTTTATTGATAAGTGAGCCCTTGCCATGAACTACTTCATCGTGAGAAAGTGGAAGAACGAAGTTTTCCGTATAGGTATAGGTCATGGTATAGGTTATGCAATCATGGTGCCATTTTCTATAAACTGGGTCCTTTTTCACGTACTTTAACATACTGTTCATCCAACCCATGTTCCACTTGTAGTTAAAGCCAACTCCACCTAAATAGGTAGGTGCAGTAACCATAGATTTTATAGAGGAATCCTCTGCCATCATAAGTGGATTTTGGATTTCAGCAAATACTGTTTCGTTAAGCTTTTTAAGGAATTCTAAAGCATCAATGTTTTCGTCTCCACCATATTTATTTTTTATGTTCATTCCCTGCTTCATTCCGTAATTCAAATACATCATATTAGCAACAGCATCTATTCTAATTCCGTCTAAGTGATATTTCTTTAACCAGAATAAAGCATTAGAAATTAAGAAACTATGTACATGCTCCTTGCCAAAGTCAAAGTTAGCTGTTCCCCAGTCGAAATTTTCTCTCTTTATAGTATCAAGACTTTCATATAAATAGGAGCCGTCGAACTTATAAAGTCCGTGCAAATCCTTACAATAATGGCCTGGCACCCAGTCCATTATAACCCCTATGCCCTTCTCATGGCAGGTGTTTACAAAATACATAAAGTCTTCTGGAGTCCCATAACGGCTGGTTAAGGAGT
This sequence comes from Clostridium sp. UBA3947, assembly GCA_002385545.1. Lineage (GTDB taxonomy): Bacteria > Bacillota > Clostridia > Clostridiales > Clostridiaceae > Clostridium_AU. Next base: position 7,260 of record DGDR01000195.1, on the reverse strand, counting down.
AATATCCTATAGTCTGATAACCCCAAGATTCATCTAAAGGATGCTCTGTTATAGGCATTAGTTCAATATGAGTATAGCCCATGTCCTGCACATAACTTACTAAATGATCTGCTAGGTCTCTGAAATTATAAAACTTACCATTAGGATGCATCTTCCAAGAGCCTGCGTGAACCTCATAAATATTTATTGGACTTTTGTATAAATTCTTTTTGGCCCTTTCCTCTAGCCATTTATCATCTGTCCATTGAAACTTATCCAAATTGGTTACAATAGATGCATTTCCAGGACGAAGCTGACTGAAAAATCCATAAGGGTCTGATTTTAAAACCCTCTCCCCTTCGTATCCAAGGATATCATACATATAGTAGGCACCTTCTGTTACCCCTTCTACAAAGAGGCTCCAAACTCCATTGTCATCCTTTTCCATAAGGTAATTACTTCCGTCCCAATAGTTAAAACTACCTACTAATCTAACCTCTCTAGCGGCTGGTGCCCAGACGGTAAACCTTGCACCCTCTACTCCATTTTCAGTCACTAGATGACATCCAAAGTAATCATAACAATTAAAAAGTTTTCCCGTTATAAATGCATTATAATCGAAGGTTTGAAGAGAATTATTAATTTGCTTGCTCATGTTTCATCTCCTATTTCTAAAAAAATTAGTTATTATTTTACTACAGTTTTCATTATATGTCCAATATACCTTTACATGATTATTTATGCTGTCATTTTCAATAATATTAATAACAGATCCACAAGCTCCCCTATCTATATCTGGAGCGCCTATGTACAATCTGCTTATTCTGCTTTGTGCTATAGCTGCAGCACACATGGCACAAGGTTCAAGAGTAACATACATACTGCAGCCAGATAGTCTCCAATTATTTAGAAGGGCCTCTGCCTTCCTTATGGCCAATATCTCTGCATGAGCTGTTACATCCTGTAGGGTTTCCTTTAAGTTGTGAGCAGCAGCAATTATTTGTCCATCCTTAACAATTACAGCACCTACAGGCACCTCATCCTTATCATAGGCCAGTCTTGCCTGCTCCAATGCTGCCTCCATAAAATCCACCATAGGCCATCCTTCCTATTTGGTAATAATAAAGGCCGAAGGTAAGTCCCTAGGACCGTATTTACTGCTAGGGGAATTTACAATTCTATTTTCATAAACCATTGTAGTGGAGGAACCTCCATCAAGATTGGCAGCGTTATAGGCTCCATACTCTAGCATAATATCTTGAACATCTCGAAGAGTGGCTCCCAAGCTGGTAATCTGCCTACCATCTATAACAAGCATTATTACAGTGCCATCCCTTCTTTGTCCTATAGCGGTTCTAGGCGCTAAGCCCCAACCACCATTGCTACTACCCTTTATCAGAGGCTCTCCATTAACTATCAGGTATGGCCCAAAGCTTACTGCATCTCTAACTTTCAATTCCTTAGCCTCTTGTATAGTATAACTTCCAAGTACCAACACTGAATCCTCATTAAAGGCTATTATGGAGTACTTTTGATTTTCATTTCCATATAGGACCTCTCCATCCTTCATTAACAAGCCCATTGGGATTCCACCGGTACCTACACCGCCTTCATCTCCAAAGCCTCCTGCATTGATGCCTCCTATGGCATTATTAGCCTTTACCATATCTAGAAGCTTCATACCTCGAACCCCTATTTTATCGGTAGTAGCTAGCCTTACCATAGAAGGATTTTTTACCAGAAGAATATAGCCCTTAATTTTATCATTGCTAATATTAATTAGTTGAACTTGGCTTTCATCCTTTTGCACCTCATCATCAAAAACAGCAATTGCCTCCACATCGCTTTCCTTGTCCTCATAATCTATCTTAGATTTACTCATTATTTCATTTATTACTTCATCGCTTAAAAACCACTTAACTATATATTGATGATTCAAGGTCGTCATTGCTGTATTTACCAGTTCTTCTCTAATGGTTTCAAAGGGGCCATAATATACCATGGGCATACTAAAAGCTATTCCAACTAATATTTGCGCAGCTATAAACAAAAAAATATTTATAAAAAATCTTTTTATCTTGGTCGCCTTAGAAGATTTTTTATATCTTCTTCCTCCCACTGATATCCCCCTATCCTTATTATGCTAATTATACAAGTTTATTATAGAAATTCCAAGCCTAATTTTAAGTTAAACCCTTGAAATTTTTTGAATACCTTTATAGATTTTAATTTCAAATCCATTTTACCATACTACTAGGGCAGGTACTAGCCTTATTTTAGACAAGCTGCCCAATTGTTAACCATAAAATAACCACTAGAAGGAAGTCCTGAATTTTGATTATTTTCATTTCTGACCTTCTCGAATATGGTATAATATTGTCATAAATTTATACTTGAAAGAAAGCGGTGATACTTAATGGATAGAATAGTTCATGTAGGCCTTATAGGCTTTGGATTAGCTGGACGAGTTTTTCATGCTCCAATTATTTCTTCCGTTCCTGGTTTAAAGCTTAGAAAGATATTTGAGCGCAAGGATGAAAACGTTGCAATTATAAAGGAAAAATACCCTCAAACTATAATAGTAGACAACGTAGAGAGCGTGTTTACTGATGAAAATATTGATTTAGTAGTAATAGCTTCCCCTAACCACCTTCATTACCAATTAGCTAAGAGAGCTTTAGAATGTGGGAAAAATGTAGTAGTAGAAAAGCCCTTTACTGTTACCTCCTATGAGGCAGAGGAGCTAATATCCCTTGCTATGAGAAATGGAAAGCTTATAACCGCCTTCCAAAACCGCAGATGGGATAGTGATTTTAGAACCGTTAAAAAGATAATAGATGGTGGACTTTTAGGCGACATAGTGGAATATGAGGCTCACTTTGATAGATTTAGAAATTACTTTAAAAACAACTGGAGAGAAAAGAATATACCAGGCTCAGGTATCCTTTACGACCTTGGTTCCCATTTAATTGACCAGGCAGTAAGCCTGTTTGGAAATCCTATAGAGGTTTTTGGTAACCTGCTTATTCAAAGAAGGGGAGGCGAGGCCGTAGACAACTTTGAAGTTATCCTAAGATATCAGGATAAAAAGGTCACCTTAAAATCCGGTATGCTTGTAAGACAACCTCTTCCTCACTTTATAGTTCTTGGCTCTAAAGGCTCCTTTACCAAGTATGGCTTGGACGTACAAGAGGAAAACCTAAAGAATGGCAATACTCCAGCCAATTCTCCAAATTGGGGCAAAGAACCTGAGGACCTATGGGGCTTTATTAATTCTGACATTAATGGCACCCACATCATAGGCAAAGTAGAAAGCGAACCAGGAGACTATAGATGCTTCTACGAAAATGTATATAAGGCTATCCTTGGCAAGGAGGACCTAATAGTAAAGCCTATGCAGGTTCTAAGTACAATAAAGATTATAGAAATGGCTATTAGAAGCCATACAGAAAGACGTTGGGTGGATTTCTTTTAGGCGCTTGTCCAAGTGCTGAAGGATTTTTACAATTCAATTGCAATAACACGGAGTAAAGATATTCATTATACAAAACCCAGCAACAGTGAAGGTTGCTGGGTTTTAACAATGTTACTTAAAATATACCTTTTTCAGCATACTTGTTCAAAATATCCTTATCCTCAAGCTCATCTGCCAGAAGCTTAAACAAGTCCTTCTTTGCTTCTTTCTCGCTGGAATACTCATTTAAAACTCTACACAGTGCTACTTGGCCATTATCAAATTTATGTATTAGGTAACCCCTTTTTGATTTATTATTTACTTCCATTCTCTCACCTCTTAAAAACTTGAAATCAAAGTAATTGCCTTGCTACACAGTAAACATTAAATTGCCCGCAATCTACCGCCAACCTTGAATCTATCTTCTCTGCTACTTAAGCCTTCCTCAATTTATTCTAAGGAATAATACTTTTTATTTTTTTCATCGTAGACCAACACTGGAATCCTTCCGCTTACCTCCACTGCTCCATCTATGTAATAATGACTTTCACCATCAAAATAGATATCATGAAATTCTGGATTGCCTGATATGGATGCTGTATCAATATGTCCAGCAATGATATCTATATAAAACTTACCTGTGGTAGCTTAATATTTTCTGGGCAGGACTCTTGTAACATAAAAATCTGTTCCATGGTCTTAAAGCTATCAAGTCCTCCGTCAATATAATCACCTACCTGTAAAACTTACTTTCCATTACTCAGCATTAACACTCAATTAATCTAAATCAACAATTTCCTGATATAAGATCATTATATTCCCCATATCTCTGTCAGTGTGAAAATGGCCACAATACCATTTGTAATATGTAAGTCGGCTTTCAAGAGAATCCAACCATTTTTCCGTACTCTTATCTATTATGCTTTGATCTATGTTATCTAAGAATAAATCTGATGGTTCATATTTTAGCGGAATAGTATGAGTAAATACATAATCAACCTTCCACTGCCATCGCTCAAGTTGAGCTTCTACATATCTTATAGTTTCTTCATCCGGTTGCTCTGTTTCAAACCATGGAGCATTATTACGAATCCTTGAATATTTATCAATATTGTAAGCTCCACCAATTACAACTGCTTTCTTGCCATCAAAATCATATATTTCTCCATCCTTTGCAAATATTATATTAGGAAACTCTGGTTCCACATACACCGTTCCCCCATGCCATTCTTTTTCCTCATATGTGCTAATCATATATGGACGCTGCTCATGATTTCCATGAACACAAAAAAGTGTTATCTGAAGTTCACTCAATTCCTTCTTTAATTGATAGTCTGTATCATCCAAAAAATAATTAATTCCTGCATCTCCAAGAATTATAAGAATGTCATCTTTTGTAGTTTCGTAAAAATCGAAAAACTCAAATATTCGATTAAAATCAGCATGGGTATCCCCTGTTACATAAAAAGCCATTTTACTAACTCTCCTTTTTGACGCAATTACATGTTTCTCCTAAAATTATTTTACCATTATTTAGCCCTATTTGTAAAAATTCATTAATAGCTTCCAAGCAAATTCATTTATCAACATCATATTAAACTTATATAACCCAGTTTTAACCTTTGACAGCAAACCTAGCTTTTTAAGTTGACTTATATACTTAATCTGCCATATAATAAGCAAAATAAAATTAACAAAACTACTGCAAAATTAGAAATGCAGTAGTTTTGTTAATTTCAACGCCACAAAGTGTTACTTGACCATTATCAAATGTATGTAATAAATAAGCTTTTTGAATACTGCTGGGCTTAGAAGTAATCTTAATTCTTATCTATGGTCGCTAGCTTATGGTTTAATGTAAGCTCTAATAGCTTATTTTCTTCAAATACAAACAGAGCATTGCTAGTATAGCTTCCATACAGTATATTAGTTTTGCCTGATATGTTATTATTGCCCTCTGGCTCTCCATAGGCTGCAATAACCTCTTCAGCAGTGGATTTTTCACTTATCCCACCTGGTAACTCTATTGGTAATTGGCAGCTGTCTTTTGAATATTCTACAGAAGTAATAAAACAGTACTTTAAAGGAGCTCCTGTTGTGCCATAGTTCCTAATATCAACCGTTATAGCATTGCTACCTTTTTTTAAGGTAACACCGGAGACAATATGGGTTGCTGATAAGATTTCATTTGTGTCTATATCAAGCTTCCATCCGTTCTTTTCTAGTTCTACTAAAGGCACTGGCAGCTTATACAAATCACCATCTAATTTAAATTCATAAGAGGACAAATCCTTACCTAGACTAGTAGGAGCCTCATTTTTTTAACTAAGTCTGGCATTTCTGTATTAGCATCATTTTTACCCTTGGAGAAATTCTTAGGTGCCACAGCGTTTCTTACTTCAATACCGCTTAGCTTTTTCTTATTAAAACTAAGTTTATAGTAAGAATATTTGCCTGTGCCATAATACATACTTATATAATCTTCATTTTTATTTTCCTCTACCGCTTCACCATAGGCTTTTTTTACATCACTATAGCTAGAACCGAAGGTTATTCTATTTGATAATAGTAATTTTGCCTTGTTATTCTGTTGGTTAGAATCTATTGTTACTCCTGCCACATGGCATTCTGAATAAGGCAAAATATCTGTGCTAAAATTGGCAAATATAACTGTTATGGTAATGTCCCCTTTAGATAAAGTCTCATCAATAAGATAATTTGGATTTAATTTCTTGCTATCTAGGTTTGTGCCTTCCCAACCGTTTTTGGCAAACTCCGAAAATGGAACTGGTAAGGTATATACTTGATCCTCTAGGGAAATGGTATATTCATACAAGTCATGTGCCAAACCTTCCTTGCTAGCTCTATTATTTTTACTAGAAGCTGTAGTTTTAGTAGGAGCCTTTGAGCATGCAGCAAGGACTGAAGAAACCATAATTAGCGATAGTATTAACGCTAAGCTTTTTAATAGCTTCATAAGTAAATCCCCCTTTAATTATTTCAGGTAAATATGTAAATAATATACTCATAAATGTTACCATAATAATCTAAATTAATTAATAACTGTATACGTTTAACCATATCTGAAGTCTACACATTTCTGCATACTTTAAAAATTTATTAAAACTTTTATCTTTTAAGATATTCATGAAGCCTTTCCTATATCTATCGCTATTTCATACTTTCAGATTAAATCTGTCAGACGTCTTGTAACATTAATTATAAAAAGTTATAATTAGTAAAAATATGTTAAATAAATAGTCGATATAATGATTTTCTTATCAAATTATGTATATTCGTAAAAAAGTAAATATTTAAAGAAAGGAAAGTGAATAAGGAATGAGAAAGAAAGTATTATCTTTATTTATCTGTGCCTTAATATTAGGAGGCCTAGTTGGTTGTTCCAAAAAGAATAACGATGCAAAAGACACTGATACATCTAATAAGGTAGTGACAGAAGAAAAGGCAGATGATAACGAGTTAAAAGTAGGGGTAAAAGAAGAAGATAAAAAAAGAAGAAGTTAAGCAAGAGGAAGTTAAAGAGGAAGCCCCTAAGCAAGAGGTTGTAGAAGAAAAGAAGGAAGAAGTTAAAAAGGAAGAGCCTAAGAAGGAAGAGACTAAAAAGGAAGCTGAAAAACCTCAATCTAATAGTAATACTTCTACTTCTAAGAATCAGACTTCCACTAATAAATCTGCAAATAATAACTCACAGACTAAGACAGATAATAGTAAAAGCACATCTGGGACAAGCTCTGGAAAGACAGGTTCTACCACTCCATCAAATAGTGGTACTAAGACAGAAACAACTAAACCTTCTGAAACTAAAC
>DGDR01000047.1 GCA_002385545.1 Clostridium sp. UBA3947 | reverse complement strand
AAAATTATCTAGCAAGGATTTTATACCCTTATTAGTTGGTATAATATTCCTTAAAATCAAATCTTACTACCTAGCACAAGAGGTTAACTTAGTGTAAAATTGTTTTAGGACAAAAATAGCAAGAGACCACTCCGTTTTGGTAAAATATTAGTTGCCAAACAAAAATAAATACCAAGGAGGGTCTCTTGTGAATAATATTATACAGCAAATTTGTGAAAATTACATTAGCGAAGTTTTGAATTTCTTTGGCACATCAAAAATAAGAACAATTGATGAAATGGAAACAGAACTTAAGGAAAAAACAAATTGCTATTTAAGAAATATGATGAAAATATATATTGAAAGGCTAGATGAAGCAATAGCAGAAGATAAAGAAAGTAGGAAGAAAAAAGGATATGTAATTGAACAAAAGGCGGTTAAAAGGGAAATATATACACAGTTTGGCAATTTAGAATTTAAAAGAAGGTATTACAAAAACAAGTTAAGTGGTACATACTCTTACTTGGTGGATAAAGTAGTAGGCATAGAAAGCTATGACAGAGTTAGTAGCTTAGTTTCCGCAGCCTTGGTGGAAAGTGCCTCAGAGCTATCCTATACTAAGAGCAGCAAATATGTTTGTGATGGGAACATAAGCCGTCAGACTGTCATGAATAAAATCAGACGGACAAAAGAATTAAAGATAAAAGTTCCTGAAGAAAAGCGTAAAGTAAGATATCTGAATGTAGAAGCAGATGAAGATCATGTTTCACTACAGGATGGAACAAATACAATAGTACCTCTAATAAGCATACACGAAGGAGTAGAGCGCATAGGCAAGAGAGGTAAATGTATCAATATTCATCACATAAGCAGCTATGGAAAAAGTATAGATGATATATGGCAAGAAGCTGCAGAATGGATTTATGCAGTCTACGATGTAGATGAAATAGAAAAAATATATCTTCATGGAGATGGAGCATCTTGGATTAAAACAGGACTGAATTACATACCCAAAGCACAATTTGTATTGGATAGATATCATTTAAATAAAGCCATAAAGGAAGCAGCCAGAGGTGATGAAATAATCTGTACCAAGCTTAGGAATACAGTAACTGAAGCAGATAAGGAATCCTTTAAAGAAGTATGTAGAGAACTTTGGAAGAATGCAGAAACTGAAAAGAATAAGGAAAAAGTAAATAGCTTTAGAAATTACATCATAAAAAATTGGGATGGTATAGTAGCATATAAAGACGAAGCATCAAGAGGCAGCAACACAGAAGGCCATATAAGTCATGTACTATCCAGCAGGTTGAGCAGCAGGCCTTCAGGCTGGAGCCGAGAAGGTCTTAAAGCCATGGCAGAGCTTAGGGCTTATTGCTGCAGTGGCGGACATATAGAGACAAAACATATAAAAAAGACTGAAGTCTCTTATAAAGTACCAAAGAAAATGTTGGATAAAGTATCAAAAGTCTATAGAAAAGCTTCTAAAGAGATTGTACATAACATCACAATAATAAATAATGGTAAAGTAAATCAGTTGTCTAGAGCACTAAGAAACTTAAGGAATGGCAACGATATAATTTAGCTTACCAAAATAACGAGGGCTAATCTGCTTCTTAAAAACCTAGAACAAATTGACACTGCCATATTAACATAAAGATAATGCACAGAAATAATATTTTATGATAAAATACAGTTGAATCTTAAATAATAAAAACACAATTATGTAGACGATTGCAGAATGAAAAAGAAGTAAAAAGGAAGTAAAAAAAGAAGCAACTGTGGATAACTTTTAAAGAAAAATCATAATGGAGTGTTTTTGAAGACATGACAAAAAAGCCTTATGGATTCAAAGGCTTGAAATTAAAAGATTGGGTGATTCTGCTTTGTGGATAAGTTTGCTAAGCTGCAAATTTGAGCAGCCTTTTGATACTCCTCAAATACTGGGGTTTGTCGATAGCATGAGCGATAATAACAGTGATAAGCTTTGTAATGGCAACTAGGTATAAGTCGGAGCGCATGCTTGTAGTATTAACAGTCCTTGGTGTTTCAACAGCAGGATTCTTTTTAAGTGAGGCAAGAGTTCTTTCAATAGCCGCACGATGCTTGTAAGTTTCTTCCCATTCTTGGGAGCATCTTTGAATACCTGGATAAAGTCTGAAATCCTTGTGTGGGTATTTATAGCAGGTTACGGTGCTTTTAGTGGGTTTACATGGCGTTTCACAAAGGCACTTGTAGTTGCTTCCCACTCTGACAGATTTAGGACATATGTATTTGAGCCTGAAGCTTCTGGTTTTACCTTTGCAGGAACCATCAGGCAAGAAGGGGTCTTGTGTTAAAGGACAAAGGGGAGTACCATCCGAATCAACTTTTTGGATAGAAGAATCCATACCCTTTGAATTTCTGGGGTTCAGCGGGATAAAAACCTTGTCAAAGTTACAGCTTTTTAAAAAACCGAAATTATCATAACTATCAAACTCGGAATCAGCAAGGAAATATTTAAATTTCGAGTTTGGTAGGGAATTTAGAAAGGGAGCCAGCACAGGCTTAAGGGAAGCATTGTCAAAAGTATACTTTTGGTCTTCAGGTGTATCGAAATCAGAAGATACAGAAGAATAGAAAGCATCATCAAAGAAATGGATGTGAAGAGGAATTCCAAAACCATTGGTAAGCAAGCCAAACTTGTAGAAATAACCGAAATGACCGTTGACAAAATCCAGTTTAATATTGGGATTGGAAGAAGATTGTTTAGGCATATTCTTGTAAGCAGCGGCGTAGGGATTAAAGTTATCGTTGTTGATTGTTTTGGCAAATGCTTTTTGCTTGTTGATTTCAGAGACCAGGGTTTTAGGGTTGTTTTCTTTAACTTTAGGCTTTAAACCGGAAGTATCATAAATAAGCATGGAACTAAGACCTTTAGCGGTAGAACTGCTTGGGAGAGATTCATCCATCTGGCTGCAAATATCAATGATATATGGGACCATAGCATCAAAAAGGTTTGCGATATCCTTCTCGAAAGAGATTTTAAACCTACTGAAAAAAGATTCATCAGGAACACAGTCATCAAACTGACAGAAGTCTCTAATTTCAGAAGACAAAGATAAAAAGATGCAAAGGAGACTGACAGTAGGGATGTTGAAAAAATGCATAATGAGAAGAGAAGCAAGAACAGAAGAGAGATTGAAATTTCTGCCGCAGCCGATATTACTATAATAATTATTAACAAAGGATGTTGGTATAAAGGTGTTGATATCAAAGTTATCTTTGAGAAGTTTAAGGAACTTAACGGGTTTTTGAAAAGATAGATTATTAAGCTCAGAAATTTGATCAAAAAAGTTGAGTTGCTTAGATTCAGATAAACAAAACAAAGCTATTTCCTCCTTTGTGGTTTTGTGTTGTTATGGAGTTGTGCCCCTAATAATACTTTACCACATTGGAGTGAAATATAGATGATTAACATTAAAAAGTCAAGCGATTCTAATGGTTGCAGCATTCTGCAACCGGCTAATTAATTTAATAGGTAAGGAGTGT
>DGDR01000069.1 GCA_002385545.1 Clostridium sp. UBA3947 | reverse complement strand
GTTCTGTTTCTCCGTCGTATTTAGCCTCTATTAATTCATTATTTATATTGCTAGTATTATTTTGACCTTCCAAGTTGAGGTTTGCTGTTTGTATTAGTCTTCCTTGACCAGTTTTCATAACTTCCATATTATTCACCTCTTAATACTACTTACTATTTTTTCTTTATATTTTTTAACAAATCTAAATTAAAAACTGCTGCTGTCTTGTTTTCTTCTTCTACTTCTTTGTAAAGTTCTTTTCTTAATATAGTAATATCCCTAGGTGCATTAATAGCTAATTTAACAGAGCCGTCATCAACTTTAACCACTGTAATTTCTATATCATCACCAATTAAAAGAGATTCTCCCTTTTTTCTTGTTATAACTAACATAATTATCACTCCTGAACTAAAGGATGTTTGATCAGATATTTGTCACTATCTAATATTATTTGTTCCCCTGATTTGTTACTTATATTTATTACTATTGGTGCCTTTAAATTTACTGTAATATTTTCTACCTTTGAATGTAGTGTTACTGTGTTCTGTATCAATACATCTTCTGGCTTTTCTATATTAAGCCTCTTAATCACTCCATCCTTAAGTTCAACCTCATATGACTCATCAATACTAAAAGGACTTATGGTCACCAAACCTATATCAGGATCCTCTATAGAATGTAAAATATTAAACACTTCATTTCCTTCTACAGGAAATAACACAAATTTTGATAGTCCTTCAAATCCAGGTAAACCTTTTTTGAAAATTATTACATCAGCTTCATCATATTCTATTATTCCATGATGCGTAGTTTGAAATTTCATTTTACCTCTCCTATCTAACCTAGATAATCCATCAAGGTTGGTTGAAGTACTCTTGCACTAGTTTGTAAGGATGCAATGTAAACTGTCTGCATAATAGCGTATTCCATAGTTTTTTCAGTTATATCTATATCCTCAGTTTCTGAAAGAATTTCTTTCATGTTGTAGGTTTCCTCTTCATTTCTAAACTTAGCACTTTCCATTCTATTTTGCTTAGCTCCTACTTCAGAACGAATTTTAAGCAGATTATTAATAGCATCTGTTATACCTTTAAGGTCACTTGTATTAATTAGCTCTAGTGCTTTACCAGTATCAGGGTTACCATTATTATCTTTTCCATCTAAATGATTAGTTATGTTGGTTAAAAGCTCCATTAAATTATATTGAGTTCCATCTTCACTGGTAAATTGAAGTACATCCGCTGCAGTTACGTTATATTCCATGCTTACTCCCTGTGATATTTCTACAGACATTTTAGTTTTAATCATGGCCAGTTCATTTTGAACATTTACATCTGTAGAATTTAGTTCTAGCTCTGATCCGCTTCTAGAGTTATAAAAAAGCTTTGTATTGTTAGTACTTGCATCTGGAGCTGCACCTACAGGTTTTGTAGTAGCTCTTGTACCGCCAAATATATATTTACCATCGAAATTAGTGTTCAAAATTTGTGCAAGTTCACCTATTTTTTCATTAATTTCATCTTTGATAGCTTTTCTCTCACTTTCGCTATAGGAAGCATTGCCGGCAGATATAAGAAGTTCTCTGACTCTTTGCAAAACATTTCCTGCCTGACCTAAAGCAGTATCTGTGGTATCCAACCAATTTATAGTATCGCTAATATTCTCCTTATACTGTTTATTAGCATTAATATTACTGTAAAGCTGCATAGATCTAGCTACCTTAAAAGGATTGTCTGATGGTCTTCTTATTTCTTTCCCAGAAGTCATTTGCTGCTGAATTTCTTGTAAGTTTGAAAGATTGTTGCTCATATCTCTCAAAAAGCTAGTTGATAACATCTTATTGGTTACTCTCAAATTTATCACCTCTTTTTACTATCTTACTAAACCATTAATAATAACATCTAATAATTCATCTACCGTATTGATTATTTTTGCATTAGCCTGATATGCATGTTGAAATTGAATTAAATTTGTCATTTCTTCATCTAAAGAAACACCAGATATACTAAGTCTAGTTTCAGTGAAACTATCCAACAAGGATTGCTGATTCTTTACTATTCTTTTAGCCTCCTGTGTCTGGACCCCTAATTTATCAATAGTATCTTTAAAGTAATTATCTATAGTAGTACCATTAGTGTTATCTTTAATAGTCATACCATTATTTGTTAGAACACTTCCACCTTTAAGAGGATCAAATAAATCTTTTCTTTCATTAATATTAATTCCAAAATCCTGAACTTTTATTAAAGTATATCTAAGTGCTGCTATAGCTTTTGCTCTTTCACCATCAGATTCACCGTCTACGTTATTATTCTTTGTATAATCAAACTCATTGTCATGTGTTCTAGTTTTAATCTTCATAACGTCTTTTAAAAGTTCTACATTTACGCTAATATTTTCTGCCGTTATGTTCTTTTCTGCAGCCAATACAGCATCTAGATTATTTAAAATACCATTACTATATTCTGCTACCTGACTATTTACAAAGAAAGGCACAAAATCTTTTGCAGGGTCCCCTGCGGAAGTTACATCTGTCATACCGCTGTGTACTGCATTAACAGTGAAAGCTAAAGCTTTTGCTACACTGTTTAGCTGATCCATATAACTTTCGATATCTGACATTACAGACATATATCCCTTTAATTCACCAGAGGAAGGTTGAAATAATTGCAATTCAGCATAGGAAACAGTAGCCCCATCTTTAATTTCCCAACCATCTCCCTTTATTGCAGTTCCGTCCTGAGAGGCCCAAAGCACTCGAGTTTCCGAAATCTCCTTCACTGCTGCTTCATCTAAACCTGTAACAATAAGAGTCATCTTATTACCTTCAGAAGTCATATCGCCTAGCTTGTAATAGGTAAGCTTATAGTTACCTCCCCCTAGGTCTTCAATATTAGTTATATATGAAAATCTCTTAGCATCACCGTTATTTTCTGATTTTAATACAAAGCCATCCTTTACATCTTGTGTATCAACAGGTTTTACATCAAAACCTTCAAAGGATTTTTTATCTATGTTAATATTAAATTTTTCACTAAGTTGGTCTAAAAGTAAATCACGCCTGTCCATTAAATCGTTAGGCATATTACCAGCAACTTTAACACCAATAATCTGCTGGTTAATTTGATCTAATTGATTTAACAAGTTATTAATTTCAAATACGGAGCTTCTAATTAATGAGCTGGCATTCTCCTTTAAATTTTTAAGCTGAGTATAGGTATGGTTCAATTCATCTGCTAAGGCTGCAGACTGTTGAGCCACCACAGTTCTAGCATTAGAACTATTAGCTTGCTTAGAGAGCTGTTGCCAGGAATCAAAGAACTTACCAATTAATGTAGAAATTCCAGTTTCAGAAGGCTCGTTAAATATACTTTCGATTTCTTCTAAAAACTTTTCTCTAGCCTGATATTGACCAAAGGTACTAGTTTCAGTTCTAACCTGATAATCTATAAAGGTATCCCTTATTCTTTGAATAGCTGCTACTTCAGCACCAGTACCAATCTGTCCTGGTTCCGCTTTACTATTTAAAGTAGGCATTCCAAAAGGTCTAGTAGTTTGAATTTCAACTCTTTGTCTAGAATAGCCTTCTGTATTAGCATTGGCAATATTGTGTGAAGTAACTTCAATGGCCCTTTGCTGAACAAATAAACCTCTCTTTGCTATGTTAAAAGTATTAAATAATCCCGACATTCTTTCACCTCTATCTTCTAAGTTTTCCGTATGAATTATAGGTTTTTGTATTTCTATCTGGTGTTAAAATATTTAATATTCTAGTACTAAAACCTAAACCTTGCTTAATTAGAGCTTCGTTTGTATCCTTTTGTAGCTGTAACTCTGATAATAATCTTTTTATATTGCGATAAATATTTTCCAATTCTAAATTCTTTGACTCTTTCACAAATTCGCTCATTTCTTTACCAGCTGTTTCTTTTCTTCTCTCCACTTCAAGTTCCGCAATTACTTTATTAGCTTCCTGTATTTTGCTAACCATTCCTTCTAATTCAAAAACATTATTCCCCAACAATAATTTATGCTGTTCTTCCAATAAAGAAAGTAGCTTCTCCAAAGCATCCTTTTCCTTCAGCATTATACTCTTTAGTTTTTCAGAGTCCATTATACTTCTCTCCCTTTCATAAGGTTTATCATCCTCTGTGCTACTAATTTAGCGTCTACCTTATAGGTTCCTTTAGAAATCTCTTCTCTAATTTCCTCTAGTCTTTTCTCTGATATTTCGTAATTTTCATCTAAGGACATATTGCTTAAGCTCTTACCAAGACTTGAAATTTCTATTGAATCTCGATTGACCTTACCTGTATCCTTATTCTGTATTTTTTTATTGGAGTTATATAAACTAATAATTTTATTTGGACTTACACCATTAATTTTCATTTTTAATCCCCCACAAGTTTCCTATACTTATATATCGTTTATATTTTTATAAAGTTTATACTTTATATTGAAATTGATTTTATGAAGAAAATAAAAACTCGGGATCTATTCCCGAGTTAAACTAGGTAAACATAATCTATTTGCCTAAGCTTTGAATTCTTTCTGCATTACTAACTATACTAGTAATCCTCACCCCAAAGTTTTCATCTACCACTACAACTTCACCATATGCAACCTTCTTACCATTTACAAGTATTTCTACAGGCTCCTCTGCTAATTTATCTAGCTCTACCAAGGAACCAGTACCTAAGGCAAGAATTTCTTTGATGCTCTTTTTTGTTCTTCCTAAAACTACAGATATTTCAAGCGGTACATCCAAAATAAGATCTATATTCTTAGGTTGCTCATGTTCACCAGAAGAATATAAAGGTTGAAATTGCGCTTTTTGCACCTCAACTGGTGGCCCTTGTTCAATAGGCTTTTGTGGTATATCAAAACCATTTGGTGCATAACTATTAGGATATCCTGAAGCTGCATATTGATTGTTAGGTTGATTTTGGCCATAGTTATAGTGTTGATTATTTTCTGATGGCTGAGGAATACTGTAGTTATCTTGCACAGGTCTATCCTGTGAAACAGGCGTTGTGTTAGCACTATTATTAGATTGACTCTCCTCTTGCCCCATCATTATGGAAACTATTTTTTTAGCAGTTGCTATAGGAAGTATCTGCATTATAGTACTGTCAATTAAGTCTCCTACATTTAGACTAAATGATATTCTAACTATTTTTTCATTAGGATCAAGATTATTTACGGTAATATCTGAATCACCAGACCAAATTCTTGATTCTGGTGGAGAAATATTAACCTCTCTAGCAAACATAGTTGCCATAGAAGTTGCTGCGGAACCTATCATTTGGTTCATAGCCTCAGCCACTGCACTTTCTTCTATTTCTGATAACTCTGTTGCCGATACTTTACCATCGCCACCCATCATTAAGCTAGCGATAACGGCAGCATCAGTTATTTTCATAACTAATAAATTTCCACCTATTATACCACTAGTATACTTAACTTCTAAGGCTAGGTTAGGCACTTGGAAGATTTTTCTCAATTCCTCTAAAGTTGTTATAGTAACTACTGGTGTAGTTATATTTACTTGTTGATTTATAATTTGTGATAGCGCAGTGGATGCAGAACCCATTGAGATATTTCCTACTTCTCCTAATAAATCCTTTTCTACATCAGTTAATATTTCTTCTTCCTCCTGTGGGGCTGAAGAACTATCCCCGCCATTTAATAGTGCGTCAATTTCTTCTTGAGAAAGAAATCCATTACTCATAACTTTCCACATCCTTATCAATCATATCTAATATCTCAATTCCTCTAGACTTTTTTACAATCCCTGGCCGAGCGTAATATATCTTTTGATCCTCTGCTAGAACTGTTACGGCATCAGTTGTTTTACTTTCTAAAGCTACTACATCACCTACATTTAGCTTTAAAAATTCGTCTACTGTAATATGAGCTTTCCCTAATATAGCTGTTAAGTTCACCTCTACAATATTTAGTCTTTCCTTTAATTTTTGCTGGGACTCCTTTACTAACTCATCGTCGGCCTGCTGGAACCAATACTGAACCACAAGCTTATCTAGAACCTTTTCTATGCTTATATAAGGAATACACATATTAATAAAGGTTGAGTTTAATCCTATCTCACAGGAAAAGGTTATAAGTGCCACTGCCTCATTAGGAGCCAAGGTCTGATTCAATGCTGGGTTGGTTTCTAAGGACTCAATTTCTGGTTTTACATCTACAATATCTTCCCAAGCCAGCCTTAAATTAGATATCAAACCGGTATTAATCTGTCTAATTATGTTTTTATCTATATCAGTGAACTCTCTAAGCTTAATTTGCCTATCCCCTGTACCACCTAACAATATGTCATTTACTTGAAACACAAAGGATGGATTTGTTTCAAATAAAATAGATCCATTTAGCGGTGGCATTTTAAAAGTAGTTAATATTGTAGGGTTAGGAATTGAATGTATAAATTCCTCATAAGTAATCTGTTCTATAGACTCAATTTTAATTTTTGCATTAGTTCTAA
The DNA here is from genome assembly GCA_002385545.1 of Clostridium sp. UBA3947. GTDB lineage: Bacteria > Bacillota > Clostridia > Clostridiales > Clostridiaceae > Clostridium_AU. Next base: position 4,245 of record DGDR01000069.1, on the reverse strand, counting down.
TTTGAACTGTGAGATAATTGGAAATTATTCTGGCAAAATTATCATGAATTAATTCCAAGGTTCTTAGATGCTCTTTAGAGAACTTTTGTGGACTTCTAAAATCATATAACTTTACCTTCTGTTTCTCTTCTTCTTTAGGAAGCTCATCCGGGTGTATATCTCCTGATGACAAGGCAGACAACAGTGCATCAATTTCACTTTGTGATAATACTTCTGCCATACATTTCCCTCATTTCATGCTAATTTATTTGCAATTCGTCAATATCAATTAATGTAACTATTTTTGACCCTAAATTTACTATGGCTTTAACATAAGCCTTATTGTTTTCATCTGTAATATTTTCTAGTTGATCTTCCTTAACTTCCATTACTTCGCTAACACTTTCAACTGCAATACCAACTAATTCGTCTTTCACATTTAGTATTATAATATTATTCTTTTCTCCATTCTTTTTTTGAACATCAAGAAGTAACTCAATATCTAACAAGGAAATTACATTACCCCTTAGATTAATTAACCCCTTAATGTAATCTGGAGCTGCAGGCACATGTGTTACCTTCATCATATCATTTATACTTTCAACCTTTGAAGTTTCAACTGCAAATTCCTCATCGTTAAGTTTAAATACTATAATTTGCAAAATCTTTTCCCCCCCTATAAAGTATTTATAGTTTAAATTTACTTTATTATCCTACTACCTTTCTGATAGCTTCTAACACTCTTTCTGCTTGGAAGGGCTTAACAATGAAGTCTCTTGCTCCAGCTCTAATAGCATCCATAACCATAGTTTGTTGTCCCATAGCACTACACATAATAACCTTTGCAGATGCATCAAAAGCTTTTATTTGTCTTACAGCCTCGATACCATCCATATCTGGCATTGTTATATCCATGGTAACTACATCTGGTCTTTCTTTTTTGTACATCTCTACTGCTTTAATACCATTATTAGCTTCACCAATTACTTCGAAGCCATTTTTCTCTAATATGTCCTTTATCATCATTCTCATAAATGCAGCATCATCTACAATTAATACTCTAGCCATTTTATATCCTCCTTATAATACTGTATTTTATTATTATACGCCTAATGCACTTAATATTTTTTCCAAAGAACCGGGCTTAGGAACATAGTAAAAATGCCCACCAATTTTTATGTCATCATCATTTTGGAAAATAGTTTCTATATCAAGAACATCATCATTAAATTGTTCTGATTCAATAAACGTAGTTGATAAAATAGCACCTAACATATCATCAGCTACTGCAGGTACCGATGGTAAGATTAATAAGTTAGTGAACTTTGCAATAGCGTTCATATAAGAACCTGCAATAATATTACCAATCTCACATAAAACAGAATATCCCAATTCACTAAACTTATCTTCCTTTTTTCCTGTCAATAATTCTATCATATTATTAGCAGTCTCGTCATCAAATATAAATAATATATTTCCCGGGGTATCTCCTAAAACACGGACAATTACACTAATTACTCTTTCTTCACTTTCTTGTGTGTCAAATATCTCATTAAAACGTACAATGTTAACAGCTGGTACAGACATATTGACCTTTCTATTAATCATTTGTGATAGGGCTGTTGCAGCATTACCTGCACCTATATTTCCCACCTCTGCCAATGCATCTAGCTGTATAGCACTGTATTTCCTTCTAATCATATTGCACCCTCCTTGGTTATCTACTGTTCAACCTATTTAGATTGGCTATCATTTATATTAAAGCCGCCACATCTAGTATTAGTGTAACAAGTCCGTCTCCTAAGATAGTTGCTCCTATATATTGCTTCATATTCTTTAAGGTCTTGCCTAGATGTTTAATTACAATTTCTTGTTGTCCTAAAAGTGAATCTACCAATAAGCCTGTAGTTTTATCTCCAACCTTGACAATAACAACAAATTTATTTTCATTATCTGCTTGTTCTATTTTTAGTTTTTCATTTACTCTAACGAAAGGAATTACATTGCCTCTATACATAATGACTTCTCTATTATTAGACTTTTTAACCATATCTTCTTTAAAGTCTATTACTCTGTCTATATAACCTAGAGAAATAGCTAAAGTATCAGCACCTACTTTAACAAGAAGAGCTTGTATAATTTGCAATGTCAATGGTAGTTTTATGATAAAGGATGATCCTTTACCCATTTCACTTTCTACACTAACAGTTCCACCAAGGGCAGTTATCTTTGTTTTAACAACGTCCATACCAACACCTCTACCTGAGATGTCAGTAACCTTCTCATTGGTACTAAAGCCTTGAGCGAAAATAAGATTTCTTATATCTTCTTCCGACATACCATCGGTGTTTATTCCAATCTTTTCTGCCTTACTTCTTACCTTTTCTACGTCTATACCATTACCGTCATCTTCTACCTTAATTACAGCCTTAGTTCCTTCTTGATAGGCGATTAATTTTATAGTTCCAGTAGGATTTTTTCCTCTTGCAATTCTAGTTTCTCTATCTTCTATTCCATGGTCTGCAGCATTTCTTATTAAATGTATCAAAGGCTCACCAATCTCATCAATAACTGTTCTATCTAACTCAGTATCCGCACCTTTAATAACAAAGTCAATATCCTTATTTAATTCTACAGACAAGTCTCTTATCATTCTTGGGAATCTATTAAATACTACATCTAAAGGTAACATTCTAATCTTCATTACTAAGTCCTGAAGATCTGAAGTTATTCTAGCTACATGCTCTAGTGTCTCATTCAATTCTGCTAGTTTGTAGTTAGAACTTATCTGCTCTAGTCTAGTTCTATTTATAACTAGCTCAGATACCATATTCATAAACATATCTAATCTTTCTAAATCTACTCTAACAGACTGATGTACCTTCTTCTGAGTACTATGTTCTTTACCGTTTCCAGAAGCTTTTGCTTCATTCTTCTTAGCTACTGGTTCAACCTTTTTAACTTCCTCAACCTTTTGTGGAACAGCTTCTGTCTCTCTCTTTGCTGCAATATATTTTTCCACATCTAAATCCCAAACATCAACCTTATCAATTTCTGAGATACTCATTATACTTTCGTATATATTATTGGAAACTTTAGTAGTAACATATACCAATCTTATTTCCAAATCAAAATTTTCATTTTCCAAATCTTCTGCTGATGGATTAGATTTTATTATCTCTCCACTTTCTTCAAGATTTTTAAATACTAAGAAAGCTCTTGCGGATTTAAGCAAGGTATTTTCACTTAATATTATTCTTATTTCATAAGCATTATATCCCCTATATTTTGCTTCCTTTAACACATTGATATCATACTCATTTAGAGCTATCCTATCTGGAACAGTATCGTTACTGGATACAACGGCTTTTTCCACTTCTTTGGCTTGGACACTTTCTATAGGCTTATTTGAAACAATAGCTTCCAATCCATTTATTACAGATTGAATATCTATTTCCTGATTATCCTCAGATTGTATATTGTTTACCATACTTTCCAGTGTATCAAGGCACTGGAATAACACAGTTACCACATCTTGATTAACACTTAATTGTCCGTCCCTAAACTTTGATAATACATCCTCCATCTTATGAGTTAATTCTGCCATTTGATTAAAACCCATAGTAGCTGCCATGCCTTTTATTGTATGAGCCACTCTAAAAATCTCATTAACCTTGTTAATGTCATCAGGGTTTTGTTCAAGCTCAAGTAACGACTCATTCAATGTTTGGAGATTATCCATTGACTCTTCCAAAAACATTGACATATACTGTTGTGTATCCATGAAACTTCCTCCTTACCTTATAGCTTTTTATAAATAAAAGTTGATGCCTTTGCGAATCCGAAGTCTTTATAATTATAAATACTTTCGGTAGCACCTACAAACAACAAACCGCCTTTCTTCAAGGAACCGCTGAACTTTTCATAAATTTCATTTTTTACATCCTGATTAAAGTAAATTACTACATTTCTACAGACAATTAAATCAAAGTCCTTCTCGTATTTATCTAGAATCAGATCATGCTTTACAAAGTTGACCATTTTTTTTATCTTATCATCGATAAGATATTTATCCCCTTGTTTAGCAAAATACTTGTCTAGATATTCCTTTTTCACATTTTTTATATCATTTTCGGTATATTCACCGAGTCTTGCCTTACTTAATATTGTTGCATCTATATCTGTTGCAAGTATGCTGTGATGACCTGTTGGTGCTATTTCATTTAAAATAATACCTAAACTATATGGTTCTGCACCTGTCTCTTA
>DGDR01000200.1:5887-6034 GCA_002385545.1 Clostridium sp. UBA3947 | reverse complement strand
AGATGTGTATAAGAGACAGCTGGAAAAAGCTTATTGGCAGCCATGACAGAATTGAATCAGTGGTAACATGGGAAATGGCTTGCTTTGAAGAAGCATGGAATGAGTGGCTTGCAATTGATAATGAGTATGCACACAGCGACAGGCAAT
>DGDR01000200.1:0-5641 GCA_002385545.1 Clostridium sp. UBA3947 | reverse complement strand
CTAATCTGGAACTTTGAAAACAATGGATATATATTGCCATGCAGCATGGTAGGTTGATATCAATTCCATCAACTCGAGCCATGTGGAGAGTGTAGTCTTGCTTACAAGAAGATGAGTATTGGTTTAGATTTTTCAAACTATGATGGTATGCGCAGTATTGAATCTGTTTGTGGTTTAAGGGGTGGTGGATATAAAGTGGAAATATTAGATGTAGTTGACGAAAAGGGTAATCCTACGGGAAAAACGGTAGAGCGTGAAAAGGCTCATGAGGAAGGTATAATGCATAGGACCTCCCATGTATGGCTTCTTAGAAAAAGGTGCGGCAGGACTCAGATCCTGCTTCAGAAAAGATGTGAAACTAAAGAATCATTTCCTGGTTGCTATGACATATCAAGCGCCGGTCACATTCCTGCAGGAATGGATTTTGCTCAATCAGCCATAAGAGAATTAAAAGAAGAGCTCGGTGTTTCCGCTTCTGAGGATGAACTTATTTTCTGCGGTGACAGAATTGTTATCTGGGATGACTGTTTTTATGGCAGACCATTTCATGACAGGCAGTATTCACGTGTGTTTGCCCTGCGGCATGATATAGAGGAAGAGAAGCTTACTCTTCAAAAAGAAGAAGTGGATAGTGTGCTGTGGATGGATCTTGACAAATGTATTGAGCTTGTTGAGACAGATCAGATTAACCATTGCATTTATCCAGAGGAATTAAGAATGGTAAAGGATTCTTGTGATGGTAATTAAATTATAGACAGGTCCAATAGTTTTTTTTATTTAAGGTGGAGTATTATGAAGAGGTTAGTAAAAAAATTTACGAAAACAAATATGAGTTGGAAACTCGTAATACTGATTTCTGTAGGCTGTGGAGTTATTACAGGGATGTTGATGGTACCAGACTTTCTTAAAGAAACATCTTTTCAGCAACCAGGCAGAAGCTTTGAATTCTGGATTTTTATGGCTATGTTTATTGTTTTAAATTGTAAAAAACCTTTAGAAGCGGGGCTTAAGACCTTTGTATTCTTCCTTATCAGCCAGCCTCTTATCTATTTGGTACAGGTTCCTTTCAGTTGGATGCATTGGCGGATTCTTTCCTATTATCCGGAATGGGGGATTATTACTCTCCTGACTTTGCCGGGAGGAATGATTGCTTGGTATACAAAAAAGGGAAATTTCTTGAGTATTCTGATTTTAAGTGTAGCAAACTTGATTCTTTGTTCTGAGTTGCCTTATATGGTGAATAGAATGTTCGTTTGGTTTCCGCACATGCTTCTAACCACATTGTTTATCATAGGTGAACTCTTATTGTTTATCTTTCTCATTTTTAAGGAAAGGAAAAAGCGTATTATTACCAGTGCAATTACGTTGATTATGATTCTTTTCTTCATGGTGTATGCCTTCAAATTTCAGGACATTACAACAAGCTCTATTGGTATGCCCGCAAAAGGTACTGGACCATATACCTTGCTTACAGAAAGTGAAGTATTTGATGTAGCATTTGACGATAATGGCAAAATGACTATATTATATAAACCATATAAGATTAAAGAAGATGGAAGCTATACCATTCAGTATCAGGATAGTAAAGGAAACAAGTTTCAGGTTCACCTGACTTATGGAAATGGATACTGCTCCGTTGATCCATAAAATAAGTAATGTCCACCGATTCGCTGTTTATGGTAAAGACAAAAAAGCATAGGTTTGCTATGCTTTTTTTCAGAGGTGATATAAATGAATTTAGTGCAAATAGGAAAATTTATAGCGGAACTTAGAAAAGAGCAAGGACTTACACAAGAACAGTTAGGAGAAAAAATAGGTGTAACAAATAAAACAGTATCTCGTTGGGAGACAGGAACATATTTACCACCAGCAGATGTGTTACTTTTTATGAGTGAAATCTTTGATGTTAGTGTTAATGAGATTCTTAGCGGAAAGAGATTGACTGCGGAAGAATATAAAGAGGCGGCAGAAGAAAATCTAACGCAGACAATGAAAGTCAGTAGTTTTTCTGTTAATGATAGGATTGAGTTTTATAAGAAAAAGTGGTTAAAAGAGCATATAGGAATTCTATGTTTCTGGGGAATATGTATCATTATATTATTTGTAGCTGGAATTATTTTAGGTAAATGTTTGTTAGAATATATGGCAATATTAATACTTGTCATTGGCTATGGATGGAGAAATAACACTATGATGACTTATGTAGAGAAAAAAGTTTATGATGGAAGATCTACTATACAACAAGTGGAAGAAGATCATAGCCCTAGAATATAGATAAGTGCATTATTTTTTATTATATAAGGAGTTTTACATATGAAGAAAAAGCTTGATTTTAGATCCACATTATTAATAGGTTCATTATTATTTGGATTATTCTTTGGTGCTGGCAATTTAATATTTCCAGTTAAAATGGGACAGATGGCTGGTAGTAATACCTTACCTGCCACAATTGGATTTTTAATTACAGGAGTAGGGCTTCCTTTGATAGGTGTTATTGGAGCTACATTTTCACAAAGCGAAAGTTTATTTGATTTGGCAAAGCCTGTTAGTAGAATATATGCTATTTTATTTACTTGCATGCTATATTTAACAATTGGACCTTTATTCGCCATTCCGCGTACAGCTTCTGTTGCTTTTGAAGTTGGTTTGAATCCTTTTATTGATAAAGAGTACCTTCAAATTGGATTGCTTATATTTTCGTTAATCTTCTTTGCTTTTACACTATATTTTTCACTTAGACCTGGAAGAATTTTAGATTGGGTTGGTAAATATCTTACTCCGATTTTTCTTGTACTTTTATCTATATTAATTATTGCAACTTTTGTAAGTCCAATGGGAGAGGTAGCTCAATATGCACCACAGGGCAATTATATTGATAAACCATTATTTACAGGAATACTAGACGGATATAATACTATGGATGCTTTAGCTTCACTGGCTTTTGCAATTGTTATTGTTTCAAATATTGAAAAGTTAGGGGTAAAAGATACAAAAGCAAAAGCTATTGAAACTTGTAAATCTAGTTTAGTGTGCATTATTGGAATGAGTGTTATTTATGCATCCTTAGCTTATATGGGAGCAACGAGCTTAGGCAGCGTTAGCAGTGCTGATAATGGAGGAAAAATTATGTCCATGGTTAGTGACCATTATTTTGGTTTTATAGGTAAGTTGTTGTTAGCTGCCATAGTAACCATTGCCTGTTTGAAAACAGCCATAGGGCTAATTACTTCATGTGCTCAAATGTTTAGTCAGTTGTTTCAAAAATCTATGTCATACAATAAATATGCTATTATATTTACTGTTTTTTCTTTTATAATTGCTAATTTTGGATTAAATAAAATTATACAGCTTTCTTTACCAGTCCTTATGTTTCTTTATCCACTAGCAATTGTTTTAATCATATTATCATTATTAACACCAATCATTAATAAGCAAAGACAGGTATATAGATGGACAATTATACTAACAATTATTGCAGCAACCTTTGATTTTTGTAATGCATTGCCTACAAATTTGAAGGAAGGAGCAACAATTAAAAGATTAATTGATTTTGCAGAAATGTATTTGCCGGGATTTGACTATGGTTTTGGATGGGTTATACCAGCCCTAGTGGGGTTTGTTATTGGAACGATTATATGGAGGTCTGGTGAAAAAGCTGGTAGTTAAATAATGTAATCTATAGAGACGCTGATAGGTGGAATCTTGATGCAGTTACCAGTTCTGCAATCATATTTGAAGGAAGTAATCACATGAATAAGGTTTGATTTTTAGCTCATTGATGTATTCTTACTAATCATAAGATTAGGAGGATATGTCATGAGCTTTTTTATCTAATTTAAGGGTAGAAATTAGTATATTTCTGAAAGTGTAAAAAAGATTGAGGAGAAGGGTTTTGGTGATAACATAGCTGTGAAAAACGATGATGAATTATCAGAGTTGAGTAAGAGCATAAATTGTTGCTTCAAATTCTTTTTTTATGTATAATATGTAAAGATAAGTGTATATACACCTGTAAATATATTTTCAATTTTAGAATTAAGTTAAGAAGTTATAAGAAAAGAGGGAAAAAATTATGAATTCTCAAGAAATGATAAATGAAATTAATATACTTAAAAGAGAAAAAAGAGCAATAATACTTGCCCATAATTATCAAAGACCTGAAGTTCAAGATGTGGCTGACTTTGTTGGTGATTCCTTAGAACTTAGTAGGAAGGCTGCTAACACTGATGCAGATCTTATAGTTTTTTGTGGTGTCCACTTTATGGCTGAAAGTGCAAAAATCTTTTCACCGGATAAAAAGGTTCTTTTACCAGTGTATGATGCGGGATGTCCTATGGCGGATATGATAGATGTAGAGCAGCTTAGATCATTAAAAAAGGATCATCCAAATGTTCCAGTAGTATGTTATGTTAATTCTTCCGCAGAGGTTAAAGCGGAAAGTGATATATGTTGTACTTCTGCAAATGCATTAAAAGTAGTTCAATCCATTGATAGTGATAAAGTATTATTTGTACCAGATCAAAATTTAGGTAGTTACGTAGCAAAACAGATACCAGAAAAGGAGATAATATGCTGGGAAGGTTTTTGCATAACCCATAAAAGAGTAAGAGCTAATGATTTAGATATGGTTAGAGAACGTAGAGGTAAAGTAAAAATATTAGTTCATCCGGAGTGTTGTCCAGAAGTAGTTGAAAAGGCAGATTTTGTAGGAAGCACTTCCCAGATAATTAAATATGTAAATAACTCAGAGGAAAAGGAATTTGTAATAGGAACAGAGGTGGGAGTACTTCATTCTTTAAAAAATCAAAATCCTGATAAAGAGTTTTATTTGCTTTCTCCAGCTCTTACCTGTGTCAATATGAAAAAAACTAAATTGGAGGATGTGTATAGAGCATTAAAGGATGAAATGTATGAAATAAAAGTGGAAAAAGAAATAATTTCAGCAGCTAAAAACTCTCTTGAAAGGATGTTAAGAATATCATAGGGAGCAAATATAAAAATGAAAAGAAGATATGTTACGAATTTTAGCTTAGATAATATAAGGAAGGAATATTGTGATGTATTAATCATAGGTACAGGAGTAGCTGGTCTGTACACAGCTATAAATATAGATTCCAAGCATGGTGTAATAGTTTTATCAAAGGATAAAATTGATGAAAATAATAGTAATCTAGCTCAGGGAGGTATAGCTGCTTGTTTAAATTCTGATGATAGTATTTTTCTTCATTTTCAAGATACTATTAAGGCGGGAAATAACTATAATGATGAAAAAGCTGTAAAAATATTAGTAGAAGAAGGACCGAAAAATGTAAAAAAACTTTTAGATATAGGCGTTAATTTTGATAAAGATGAAAAAGGAAAGATAAAATCAACTAAAGAAGGAGGACATACCAAAAGAAGAATTTTGCATTTTAAGGATAAGACTGGAAAAGAAGTAATGAGAGTTTTGCAAGAAGAGGTACTAAAGAGAAAAAATATAAATATTAAAGAAAACCAATATGCAATAGATTTATTAACTTTAGATAATAAATGCTTAGGTGTTTTGGCTAAGAATGAAAAGGGAATATATGCTATATTATCAAAGGTAATTGTTTTAGCTACCGGAGGAATTGGACAAGTATATAATTATACAACTAATTCC
>DGDR01000125.1:9771-22829 GCA_002385545.1 Clostridium sp. UBA3947 | reverse complement strand
AGGAGTATAGGGATGAAAAGAGCACTAAAACTTTTATTAGTTTCCTCTATTACAACCTTCATGTTAACAGGCTGTATCTGGAATGGTGGAAGGAATCAAGTTAAGAGAGAAAAAAATAAGTATGAGGAGATTATTACTGTAGGCAGAAAAAGGGCAATTCCTAAGGTGGCTAAAAAGAGAGAGGATACTTTAGTGGTGGCGGTGAATGATTTTTATAGCAGTAGGAATCCGCTGTATACTACAAATGGATATGATTTATGGCTAAACACCTTAATTTTTGAAGGTTTAGTATCCCATGAGCAAGGTGGAAAGATAATAAATAATATAGCTCAAAAATGGGAGGTTAGTGAGGACGGAAAAAGGTATACCTTTTATTTAGCACAAGGGGTTAAATTTAGTGATGGCTCCGAGCTTACTGCCGAAGATGTTGCTTTTACATACACTGCTTTATGCGACCCTTCCTATAGAGGACCCTTTGCTAACAGTATGAGGTTATTGGAAGGATATGATTATTATAAATATGGGGATGGAGAAGATGTTATTGGAATTGAGGTAGAGGATAAGTATAAAATATCCTTTACATTTAGGGAAATGGATTCCTCTATAATTTATGATTTTGAAGTGGGAATATTACCGAAAAAGTATTATAACTTTACTAAGGGGCAAATTTCAGAAATGGATAAGCTTATAAATAAGCCTATAGGTTGTGGACCATACAGCATGCAGTCCTTTATTGAAAATCAAGAAGTGAAGCTAATAAAGAATGAATATTATTGGAAGGGGAAACCAAAGATAAGTAATATAATCTTTAAAAGGGCACCTGGTGACGAAGGACTAAGGCAATTAGGCAGTGGAGAGGTAGATATAGCAAAGTTCATAGCTAATGATGATAGGGTTGAATACCTAAAAAGCTTAGGATATATTAACTTGCATATTTTTGATAGTAATAGCTTTCAGTATATCGGTTTAAATTTGAGGAATCCTAAATTTCAAGACCTGAAGATTCGACAGGCTCTTATATATGGCTTGAACAGAGAAAAACTAGTAAAAGAGGTTTATGGTGAGTATGGTTCAACCTTTAATACTCCTTTAGCTAGATGCTCTTGGGCATACCCTGAAAAACTTCCCGCTTATTTCTACAATAAGGAAAAGGCAGAAAAGCTACTAGAGGAAAGCGGTTGGATTAAGAAGGAAGATGGATATAGATACGATGAGAATGGCAATAGATTTACAATTAAGTGGTCTACCTATGGAGATACTAGATATGCAGAGGCCTTGAAAAAGCTAGTTGTAGAAAATTGGAAGGAAATTGGTATAGAAGTTATTGTAGAGGAGTTGTCCTTTGATCAGTTAATGATTAAGGTTTATGATGAAAGGGATTTTGAGATGTATAATATGTCTTGGGCCTTAACTCAAGATCCAGATCCCTCTACCATATTTTCATCAAAGGAAGATTATCCTGGAGGCTATAACACTGTTGGTTGGAGGAATATGGAGAGTGATGAATTGATTAATTTAGCCCTTAAAGAGACTGATATGGAAAAGAAAGAGATTATATATGGTGCTTGGGCAAAGCTAGCAAACGAAGATCTACCTTATATATATGTATGTCAAAATAAAGAGCTTTTAGGAGTGAATTTGAGAGTAAAAGGAGTTGCTGTTTCTCCATATAAGGAATGGACTCAGGATGCATATAAGTTAACTTTAAGCAATTAATTTTGGTTAATTGACAGAAATTTACCTGAAAATATAAAATTTTGTTCAATACACTTGATTTAATTTGGATAATAAAATAAAATTTTATAAGGGATAGAAATGGAGGTTTTTTAAATGGCAAAAGGAATTAGTTTAGATTTATCAAAATTAAGCCCATATGTTTCAGAACATGAAATTTCATATATGGCAGAAATGGTTAAGAGTGCACACAACACTCTACATAATAAAACAGGAGCAGGTAGTGACTTTTTAGGTTGGCTTGATTTACCAGTGAACTATGATAAGGAAGAATTCGAAAGAATCAAAAAGGCAGCAGAGAAAATTAGAAATGACTCTGACGCTCTTATAGTTATAGGTATCGGAGGTTCCTACCTTGGAGCTAGAGCAGCTATAGAAATGCTAAATCATAGCTTCTACAATATGCTTTCTAAGGAAAAAAGAAAATCACCTTTAATTTTTTATGTAGGAAACAATATTAGTTCAACATATATGGCTGATTTACTAGATGCTATTGAAGGAATGGACATTTCTGTAAATGTTATATCAAAGTCTGGAACTACTACAGAACCAGCTTTAGCCTTCAGAATATTTAAGGATTACATGGAAAAGAAATATGGAAAAGAGGAAGCAAAGGGAAGAATCTTTGCTACTACAGACAAGGCTAAGGGTGCTTTAAAGAACCTAGCTGATACAGAAGGTTATGAAACCTTTGTTATTCCTGACGATGTTGGTGGAAGATACTCAGTATTAACCGCAGTAGGATTATTGCCTATAGCAGTTAGTGGTATAAATATAGACGAAATGATGCAGGGAGCAGCTGATGCTAGAGAAGCCTATGCAACAGCAGATTTAGCAAGCAATGACTGCTACAAGTATGCAGCTGCAAGAAATGTGCTATACAATAAGGGCAAGGCTATAGAAATCCTTGTAAACTATGAACCTGCTTTACATTATTTCAGTGAATGGTGGAAGCAGCTTTATGGAGAAAGTGAAGGAAAGGACAATAAAGGCTTGTATCCAGCTTCTGTAGACTTCTCCACAGATCTTCATTCCATGGGACAATATATCCAAGAGGGAAGAAGAAATATATTTGAAACTGTAATAAATATAGAAAAGCCAAGAAGAGAAGTAGTTGTTGAAAGCAGCGAAGAAAATATTGATGGATTAAACTTCTTAGCTGGTAAGACAATGGACTTCGTTAATAAGAAGGCCTTCCAGGGTACCTTATTAGCACATAATGATGGAGGCGTTCCAAATATTGTTGTGAATGTTCCAGAAATTAGTCCTTATTACTTTGGCTACATGGTTTATTTCTTTGAAAAGGCATGTGGAATTAGCGCATATTTATTAGGAATAAATCCATTTGATCAGCCTGGAGTAGAAGCTTACAAGAAAAACATGTTTGCACTTCTTGGAAAGCCTGGCTATGAGAATTTAAAGGCAGAATTGGAAAGCAGACTATAATATGAAAATTATAGTAGACGGAGATGGCTGTGCAGGAAGACATATTATTGAAAGAGTAGCTAAAAGCTTTAATATACCCTTGCTTATCTTCTGCGATATTCATCATATGATAAGCAGCGATTATGCTGAGGTTAGGCTGGTAGATAGCGGTTTCCAAAGTGTTGATATGTATGTTGTCAATAATTGTAGCAGTGGTGATATCATTGTAACTCAGGACTATGGAGTAGCAGCCCTGTGTCTACCAAAGGGAGCAAGGTGTATAAGTCCTTCAGGATATATATTTAATGAAGAAAATATTGAAAGATTACTGTTTGAAAGACATATCAAGTCTGAAATCCGCAGAGCTGGAGGCCGTATAAACAGCATTAAAAAACGAAGCTCAGAGGACGACAGTAAGTTTGAGAAAAATTTAATCAAGTTAATTAAGGAATTGGATTCCAAAGAATAGAGACCCGGCAGGGTCTCTTTCATTTTGCATTTTTGAAAACTTGGTATATCTGAAATCTCAATTCTGACTTCTAGAAAGGTCACAACGCTTTTTATGTGGCTTTGTTTCAAAGAAGTGTTGATATGTATGGTAGGTTAAAGACAAGCATCATTGAATCAACTAGCTTTATACATCAATTATAAAAGATTGCTACTTTCAAAAATTCTAACTTCTAAAACAGAAGGTGCTCCAGTTTTACCTGTAAAGCACCATCATTGAGGTTGATTCTACTGCTACATTACTACCTGTTATAGTTTCAATAATATCAGTACCAGAATAATTTTTGTTAACCACAACATTCCAAGTACCCTCTGGTATGCTAACAGAATTACAATGGTTGGCGCCGTTGTATATTACGATTATATCCTTCCAGCTATCACCATTAGCATGGTTTTCAAGAATGAAGGCTACACAGCTTCTGCCGCATGGTAGGAATTTTAAACTGTTGGCTACTTGATCCTTATCATACATTCTAAAGGCTTTATGTTCTTTTCTAAGTTTAATCAAACCCTTATAATATTCCATTACATCTAAGTATTTAGCTTTTTCATACCAATCCATTCTGTTGATGGTATCAGCACTATTATAGCTATTTTCTATACCACCTTTTGTCCTGCAAAATTCTGCACCAGCATGTATAAAGGGCACACCCATAGAAGTAAGCACTATGCCATCTGCTAACTTACTCATATTTTTAAGCTCCTCTTCTGAAGCGTTAGGACAACTTAATTTAAGCTTATCCCATAAGGTATAGTTATCGTGACAGGAGGAGTAATTTATGTTTTGCTCAGGAGAATAGAAGGTGGCAGGTTTTCCAAAGATATTTAAAGAGCAGCCTGCTGCACAAAACTTAATAGTATCCACCGTTGACTCATTATCGCTTACAAACCCTTTTTCGTGTACATTAAATACATTACCCTTGATGGTATCTCTAATTTTATCGTTAAAGAAACCAATTTCCTTCATTTTAAAGCTATTATATATATTAGCTTTTTGATCATCTCTAAGATTGGTATGAAGATACCAGCCTTCTCCATAAACAATAAACTTTCTTCCTATAGATTTTAGATTTTCATAGATCTGATTCATGGTTTCTATATCATGAATACCCATCAAGTCAAATCTGAAACCGTCTAAATTATATTCCACTGCCCAATACATTATGGAATCAATGATGAATCTCCTCATCATAGATCTTTCAGATGCTGTATCATTACCGCAGCCAGTACCCTGACAAATAGAATCATCATCGTTTTGTCTAAAATAGTAGCCAGGGAAGATTTTTTCGAAATTAGAGCTTTCATGCTCAAATACATGGTTATAAACTACATCCATAATAACACCTAAGCCATGCTTATGGAGAGTCTTAATTAGCTTTTTTAACTCATATATTCTCTTAACTGGATCATAGGGATCTGTAGAATAGCTTCCCTCTGGTACGTTATAGTTTTGAGGATCATAGCCCCAATTATACTTATACGGATGTCTTTCATCAACACTTTTGTAGGAGTAATCAAATATGGGCATAAGCTGCACATGGGTTACTCCTAATTCAAGAATATGGGAGAGACCGGTACTAATTCCTTTTGAGGATTTAGTATTTTCTTCAGCCAAGCCTAGGTATTTTCCCTTATGGGCAATACCGCTGTCAGGATGTACAGATATATCACGTATGTTTGCTTCATATATAATTGCATCAGTATAATGTTCTAGCTGAGGTCCCTTATAAGAGTAAAAGCCAGTAGGGTTTGTTTCCTTTAGGTTTATAATGGCGCCTCTTAGGCCATTAATACCACAAGCTTTGGCATAGGGATCAACAACCTCATTGATTTCTCCATAAACCTTTACTTCATAAGTATAAAAATATCCCTTAAGATTACCTTTTACCTTAACTTCCCAAAGACCATTTTTTTCAACCATTTTAATTTTTTTAGGTTTTTCTTCCACAGAAGGATCTCCCTTTTCATATAGAAGCAGATTTACAAAGGTAGCTACTGGTGACCACAGTCTAAAAATTGTGTAGTCTTTATGATATTTTGCACCAAGCTCCTTGTTGGTATAGTAGGTATTATGAAACTCTTCTGAGGAATAAAAAGAAAAATAGCTTACTTTTGCGCTAAGATCGTTGTAGAAAATAGTAGTTTCCTTTTTTATGTCTATGGCACTTTTTAGCCGAATTAACACTTCATTGTTGTTAATTGTCACATCTTCTAGACTAATTGAAATATCGCCATTTTTGACGATAAATTTATTACAATCAAATTGTGAAAAATCTCCAATTAATACAAAAATTGTGGTAAAATTAATTAGAGAACATTTTTGGATAAACATTAACGCCAGTCCTCCCTACATAGTAATTACAATAATATTATATTATAAAGCTTGATTACTTTAAACTAAAAATAAAAATTATATTTTATGATGAGGTGATTTAATATATGAGTAACATGGAAATCAATTTTAGTATACCAAGTCCATCTTCTAAAAACAATGAAATTAAGGTATTTGTGGAAAAATCCAGTGAAGAAAAGCTCTTATATAGGTTCTTAATAGGATATGATGGAACATGGGATACTATTGAGGATTTCACAGAAAAGAATTATACAATTTGGACACCTGATAAGGATGGTAAGTACATAGTTATGGTACAAGCTAAGAAAATAGATAGTCGAAAGCCATATGATTATGTGGCAAGGACAGAATATATTATAGGAGAAGTGGATACAGAGCTTATTACCCAGGTGCTTCTAAGTGAATACCAATTAAAAGTTGGGGACAAGCTTCATGTGACAGTGGAATCCAATAAGGCTCCAGTAGTTTATAAATATTGGATTAGTAACGGAAATAACTGGGAGTTGATTAAGGATTATAGTGCTGATAACACCCTTAGCACCACTGTAAAAACCCCAGGCAAGCATCAGCTCTTAGTTGAATGTAGAATGTTAGATTCTAAGAATAATTATGACGATTTTTATAAGGTGGACTTTACAGTAGATTCGGTGCAGCCACTAGAAATAAAAGATTTCAAGTGCTTATCAACAGAACTATTAGCCCACAAGGAGCTCCTGTTTCAAGTGGATGCTCAGTATGAAGATAATAGAATGATTCTTTATAAGTTTATTAAAATCGATTCTAACGGAAAGGCAGAACTAATTCAAGATTACTCAACAAAGAGAATAGTAAGCTATGTAGAGAAGAAGGCAGGAGATTATAAGATTCTATGTTTAGCAAAGGATATGTATTCTCAAAGACAATATGATGATAGAGCTTTAATAGCCTATAAAGTAAAGCCCTATAAGGAAATTCAAATTGTAAGCTTTACTAGTGATTTAATTTCACCGCAAATGGTAGACAGTGCCATAGAACTAAGGGCAGTAGTTAAGGGCGGAAGAAAGCTATTATATAGATATATAATAGACGGAAGCTGCTCAGAGGATTCAGATTATATCAAGGATGATCATTATACTTGGAAACCAATAAAGCCTGGCAATTATAAAATCACTCTTTGGGTAAAGGATGAGAGTTTCGAAGGAAAGTTCGAGGATAGTGCAGAAATGGATTTTCTTATCGATGAAGTATCCAATAATGAGGTAAAAATAAAAGAAGTTATAATGAGTAAGGAAAGGTACTTTATCAAGGGAGAAAAAATCCATGTAAGTGTAATGGCAACTGGAGGTTCAAACTTAAGATACGCTTTCAAGGTTTCTAAGGAAGGAAAGGAAATAGAAAGGGTAGATTATGGAACCTGCAACTGGGTTAACTTCACTCCAGAAGACATAGGCAGTTATACTATGGAAATAATGGTTAAGGACAAGTATTCTAAAAGGGAGTACGACTGTCATGAAATAAAGCATCTAGAGGTAATGGAGTTTATACCAGCAGAGATAGACTATGTACTTATGCCTTCTAAGGAAAATTATATGGTAGGAGATAAGATTAAGTTTGATGTAATTACTCAAAGAACTCAGGAAACCTTGGTTAAGTATGTTTTAAAAATCAATAGGCACACCGTAGAAGAGACAGACTACATAGAAAATAAGAGCTATCTATTGGAGCCAAGGTGTCGAGGAGAATATGTATTAGAAATAATGGCAAGAGATAAAGCTAGCACTCAGGTTTTTGATTCTAAAAAGGTTATTAAATTGGATGTTATTGATGCAATACCAGTGGCCAATACAAAAATCCTAAGGGATAAGGTTAATTTGCAGGTAAACCAGGGAACCATTTTCACCGTAAAAGCAGACGGAGGAAAGGATTTACACTATGAATTCTATCTAATGGAGCAAGGTCAGTGGAATTTAGTGCAAAAATATAGCAAGATGAACTATTACACCTTTATGCCCTATAAGCAAGGTACCTATAAATTGTTAGCCTTAGTTAAGAGCTTTTACAATGATTGTGCTTATGAGGATTATGATATGGTGGAATTCAAGGTTGAGTAAGCTTCATAATGGCTTCTTTCGCAGAATTACTGTGAAGGGAGCCATAGTTTTTGCTAGCATATTTATTGTTGGAATAATGAACCTATATATTGTAGAATATAAATTAGGCTAAAAATTACCTAGGAAATATTGATGCCTATACATATTTGAGGAGGGGATTTTCCTGGAACGAATAGATAAGATTTTAAGCAATTTAGGCTATGGCAGCAGAAAAGAAATAAAGGCCATAGTAAAAAAGGGACTAGTTACTGTAGACGATAAGGTGATAAAGGATAGTGGCTATACCGTTGATCCAGAAAAAAGTCAGATATATATTGGGGATGAGAAGGTTGTTTATAAGAAATATATTTACTTGCTTATGAACAAACCAGCAGGAGTAGTATCAGCTACTTTTGATAATTATGATGAGACTGTGGTGGATTTGCTTGAATATGAACACAGAATTTTTGATCCCTTTCCTGTTGGCAGACTAGATAAGGACACAGTGGGATTTCTTCTACTTACAAATGACGGGGAGCTAAACCATAGATTAATATCCCCTAAGTGGCATGTTGATAAGGTTTATTATGCCAAAATTGATAAAAAGGTAGATGACAAGGATATAAAAGCCTTTGAAAAGGGTGTTGTTCTAGATGATGGCTACAAGTGTCTTCCTGCAAAATTAGAAATTATAAGGGCTGCTGAGGATGGTTCTGAGGTACTGGTAACCCTACAGGAAGGTAAGTTCCACCAGGTAAAGAGAATGTTTGAAAGTGTTAGTAAAAAGGTTACTTATTTAAAAAGAATTGCCTTTGGCCCTTTGAAGCTAGATGAAGACTTAGAAGAGGGAGAATATAGAGAGTTAACAGAAGAGGAACTAGTTCAGCTAAAGGAAGCAACAGGCTTATTAAAGGATAAAATATAAAATTTATCCTGCATCTTGATGAATTGTTTACAATTTAATTTGCAAATTGCACTTGAAAAATAATGTTGAATTATATATAATGAAGTTGCAAGGATAAATAAAAAGATTAAATAGCCCCCTTTTTATTTAGATGCGAACACAACCTAGCCCCAAGGGTTGTGTTTTTCCTTTTTTGCTATTTTGTTGCTAGTATAGAATGGTTTAAGGGACCGAAATATGCTAGATAGCAAGTATCTTCTTTGGAGTATATTGCTTTGTTTTAAATAAGTGTTGATGGGCAAATGGGACAAGTCCCCTATAACCATCAACTATTTTTTATAACAAAGTAACAGGGGAAAATGTTTAATACTAATAAGAAAGTTAAAATATTTACATCTTTGAGGGGGCCTGCGTTGGTGTTAAGTAATTCTTTCTTGTTGTCCAAATTTATTTGATGGTATATAATATTAATGCAAGACTTTAGGAGTTTACCACGTGAAAGTGATAATATATAAATACATAATTTAGGAGGAAAGAGTATGAGTGAATATAAATCAAAGCTTCAGGACGATGAACTGGATTTTTTATTTGATGCCATATTAAGCTTAGAAAGCAGGGAAGAATGTTATCGTTTTTTTGAAGATCTTTGCACTATAACAGAAATGAAGGCCTTAGGCCAGCGTATGCAGGTTGTAAAAATGCTAAAGCAGGGTAAGACCTATAATGATATAGCCCACTTAACTGGGGCAAGCACAGCTACCATAAGTAGAGTGAACAGAGCCCTTAATTATGGTAGTGATGGGTATAACTTAGTTCTAAGTCGTATTAATTGGCAGGATAAATTGGAAGATGGAGCATCCAAGGATGTAGTGGAAGGGTCAGATAATTAAATATAAATAAGAATTTCAAGAAGCAATATACAAGATTCCATTGAAGCTTGTTTAGGGCTTCTTTTTTTGCTGTTATATAGTTATCTAAGAGTCCCAACTGAGGATTATATCTTTAATTCCTCTGCCTATTAAAATGTGCTATAATATACTTCGAACAAATGATTATGAAGTATATTAATGGGAAAGGATTATAATAATAGTTATTTAGTGAGAAGTGCATCAGAATGCAAATGATTATAGGAGGAAGGACATGGATCTTAAGAAATTGCTAAACCCGGAGCAGTATGATGCTGCTACCACCATTGATGGCCCGGTGCTCATACTGGCTGGTGCTGGTAGCGGTAAGACGAGAGTGCTTACATATAGAATTGCCCATATGATTGAAGATTTAGGAATCTATCCTTCACAAATCTTGGCTATCACCTTTACCAATAAGGCAGCGGGAGAAATGAAGGATAGAGTTAGGAGAATGGTAGGAGATATAGTAGATAATATGTGGATATCCACCTTTCACTCCTGCTGTGTCCGAATTTTAAGGCGGGAAATAGATAAGCTTGGATATAAAAAAGATTTTACTATTTACGATAGTACAGATCAAAAGACCTTGATTAAGCAATGTATGAAGGAATTAAATATAAACGAAAAAGATATAACTGACAGTGAAATCATTGGTCGCATAGGAAAGGCTAAGGATAATCTAATTTCTGCAGAACAATTCAAAAAGGATAACCAGTACAATTTCAGAGATAATAAGATAGCGGATGTATATGTTCTTTATCAGAAAAGGCTAAAGAGCAACAACGCATTAGATTTTGACGATCTTATCTTTAAAACCGTAGAGCTATTTAGAACTAATAGTGAGGTTTTGGAATTCTACCAGAGAAAGTTTAAATACATAATGGTGGATGAGTATCAGGATACAAATAAGTCTCAGTATGAACTTGTACGTTTATTAAGTAAAGCTCACAAAAACATCTGTGTTGTAGGTGATGATGATCAGTGTTTTCCTAGAGGAACATTAGTTTCCACAGATAATGGAAATGTTGAAATTCAAGATATATCAGCTGGGCAACATGTGTTGTGTGCTGCAGGTAACGGAGAAGTGACTAAGGGAACTGTAGAGAAAGTAATAAAAAAAGAATACAATGGTATAATGGTTAGGGTTAAGACTGAAAAAGGAAAAGAAATTGTTGCTACACCTAATCATATAACATTTGCTGCCCTTAACATAATTCCAGATGTTCACTATGTTTATTTGATGTATAAAGCAGGTGTGGGATATAGAATTGGCCAAACTAAAGCAGTGAGGAGTAGATATGAAAATCAATTCGATAACGGACTTGCGGTGAGATTGAATCAAGAAAAGGCAGACAAAATGTGGATAGTTAAAGAATGTGAGTCAAAAGCAGAGGCTTCGTATTATGAGCAATTCTACTCAGTTAAATATGGAATTCCTACCGCTGTTTTTCATGATAAAGGTCGTTCTATAACTATGAGCCAGCAGTTAATTGATAAGTTGTTTAAAGAAATAGATAGCTATGCTGGTGCAGAGAAACTTATGGATGATTTATACTTATATGAGCAATATCCTCATCATTTTAGTAGTGCAGTAACACGGGGAGAAACTTCTAGAAAAATCATTAACATCAGCTATTTTTCTTGTAAGAAATCTGAAAGCAGAGGATATTATTCACATAGAATTAGTTTCATAACATCTGGAGAAGAGGAACGTGAAAAATTTGTGAAAGCTGGATTTCCAGTTAGAACGGAAGGAGGAAATAGCTGGAGGATTGAAACTGAAAGAAGTAATTATGATGAAGCAGAAGCTTTGGGAAGAAAGATTTGTTCCACAATGGATGGTCTAAGTATCATGAGAAAAGCTAAGCTTACTAATGATAAATCATTTTATTTTATGCCTTTTGGAAGTTTGAGAAAAGGTATGTCGATAGTAATTAATAATAATGGACATTTAGAAGAAGACATTGTCCAAGAAGTGACCTGTGAAAATTACAAAGGCTTTGTTTATGATTTAAGCATTCCAGAACTTCGACAGTATATAGCCCAAGATGTAGTGGTGCATAATTGCATTTACGAGTGGAGAGGCGCAGACATCAGAAATATCCTAGACTTTGAAAAGGACTATCCAAACGCAAAAGTGGTAAAGCTGGAGCAAAACTATAGATCAAAAGGCAACATACTTAATGCTGCTAACAGTGTTATAAAAAATAATAGCGAACGTAAGCACAAGGTTTTAAGAACTGAAAGTGATGCAGGGGAAAAGATAAAGATTTATAGAGCACCTTCCGATAGGGAGGAAGCTCAGTTTGTAGCTTCAGAGATAGAAAAGTTAATAGAAAAGGAAGATAGAAGCTATAAGGATTTTGCTATTTTATATAGGACCAATGCCCAATCTCGTATTTTTGAAGATACCTTTATAAAAAGGAATATACCTTATAGATTGATTGGCGGACACAAATTCTATGACAGAAAAGAAATTAAAGATATAATGGCTTATTTAAAAGTGCTTAACAATCCAGACGATGATATAAGCCTTCAAAGAATAATAAATGTACCAAAGAGAAACATAGGAGCAGCTACTGTTGATAAACTTATACAGCATGCCAATGATATAGAAGATAGTTTATATAATGTAATGCTGGATGTGGATGTAATACCTACCCTAACAGCAAGAAATAAGACTGCCATTAATAAGTTTATGGAGCTTATGGAAGGACTACAGGACTTAAAGGAGCAGCTAACTGTTTCCGAACTTGTAAATGCAATTTTAGAGGATACCGGATATATTAAAGAGCTAGAAAATTCAAAAGAAATAGAAGACGAAAGCCGAATAGAGAACTTAAAGGAATTAGTTTCTGCTGCAGTTGATTTTGAAAATACTTCTGAAGATAAATCCTTGGCAGCCTTCCTAGAAAAGACTGCATTGGTGGCAGATGTAGATAATTATGACGAAGAAGCGGATTCAGTGGTTATGATGACAGTGCATAGTGCTAAGGGCCTTGAGTTCCCAGTAGTTTTTATGGTAGGTATGGAAAACGGCATATTCCCTGGAAGCTCATCCTTTCAAAACCCTCATGAGATGGAGGAGTCTAGAAGGCTTTGCTATGTTGGTATCACAAGAGCTAAGGAAAAGCTTTATATGACTTCAGCTGAATTAA
>DGDR01000125.1:0-9610 GCA_002385545.1 Clostridium sp. UBA3947 | reverse complement strand
ACTTCAGCCTTTGCTCCATCAGATTTCTTAAATGAGATTTCTAGCGATTTGGTAGAATACTTAAATAAGACTCCAATAGCATCAAGACAGGTATTTCAAAGAGGGGACTATGGTGACAGCTATAATACTCATTCCTTAAGAAATACTACAACAAGCTTTGAAGATGCTGCTAAAGAGTTAAATAAAAAGTTAAATTACTTTATGAAGGCAGAGCCTGCAAAATCAAAAGCAGCCTTAACAGAGGCTGAGGCTGTAGCAGGTACAAAAGTAAGGCATGCTAAGTTTGGTGTAGGCACCATAGTAAGTGCCAAGAAGGAAAAGGACGATGTAAAGCTAACAATAGCTTTTGATAACATGGGAATAAAGATGTTTTTATTAAGCATGACGCCATTAGAACTTGTGTAAAAGGTGGTAGAGGTATGGAAGATAAGTTAAAAAGGATGGAGGAGCTCGCCCAGGAGCTAAATAAATATTCTTATGAGTACTATGTTTTAAACAATCCTTCTGTGTCCGATAAGGAATATGATTTAAAATATGATGAATTGAGTAAATTAGAAAAGGAAACGGGAGTAGTGCTACCTTATTCACCAACCTTAAGGGTTGGTGATGTGGTGCTGCCCGAATTTCAAAAGTATACTCATAAAGCTAGATTGTGGAGCCTTGATAAAGCCCAAACCATTGAAGAACTTAGGGATTGGCATAATAGAAACCGAAAGTTAATAAATGAATATAATATGAGTCATGAGGATAAGCTTCCCAAGCCTAAATATATTGTTACTAAGAAATTCGATGGTCTTACTATAAATTGCACTTATGATGAGAAAGGAATTTTGGTAAAGGCTGCTACTAGAGGAACTGGAGAGGTAGGAGAAGATATTACCGCTCAAGCTAAGACTATTAAGACTCTTCCTTTAAAAATTGACTATAAACATACAATGGAAGTCCATGGAGAGGCTATAATGACAAAAGAAGCCTTTGAGGCCTATAATAAAAATGCAGAGGTTCCCCTTAAGAATTTAAGAAATGGGGCAGCAGGCGCCTTAAGAAACCTAAATGTTAGAGAAACTGCGAGAAGAAATCTTTCTGCCTTTTTTTATGATGTAGGTTATAATGAAGGACCAGCTTTTGCTACATATACAGAAATGCTGCAATTTATAAAGGAAAAGGGCCTTCCAATGGATGACTACATAAAAACCTGTGAATCTATTGAAGACATAGAAAAGGAAATAGAATATGTAGGTAGTATCCGTGAAAAACTAAATTATGATATAGATGGTATAGTTATAGCTATAGATGATATAAAAACAAGAGAGGTTTTAGGCTATACTGTTAAGTTCCCTAGATGGGCAATTGCATATAAATTTGAAGCTTTAGAAGCTACCACTGAGCTTTTGGACGTAGAATGGAATGTAGGTAGAAGTGGTAGAGTTAGTCCTACAGCTATTTTAGAGCCAGTAGAGCTAGGTGGTGTAACAGTAAAGAGAGCAACCTTAAATAATATGGATGACATAAAACGAAAGGGAGTAAGGATTGGAGCTAGGGTTTTTGTAAGAAGGTCCAATGATGTTATTCCTGAAATTATGGGAGTAGTAGAAGAAAGCTTAGAAGGCAGTAAGGAAATCCTTCCTCCAACTACTTGTCCGTATTGTGGCAGTAAAGTAATTCAGGAGGGAGCTCACTATTTCTGTGAAAATACCCTATCCTGCAAGCCTCAACTAGTTAAGAGCATTGTTCATTTTGCTAGCAGGGAAGCTATGAATATAGAAGGTTTTAGCGAAAAGACTGCTGAACAGCTTTTTGAAAAGCTAGATATAAAGTCTATACCAGATTTGTATCGCTTAAAGAAAGAAGAATTGCTAACTTTAGAAAAGTTTGGTGAAAAGAAGGCCCAAAATCTACTTGACGCAGTAGAAAAGAGTAAAGAATGTGATTTAGCTTCATTTATATTTGCCTTAGGTATACCCAATGTAGGTAAGAAAACTTCTAAGGATATAGTTAAGAAATTTAAAACCCTAGATAAGATTATAAAAGCTACTGTTGAAGAATTACTTGAAGTACAGGATGTAGGTGAAATTGTAGCAAATAGTGTAGTAAAATTCTTTGCCCAAGAGAGCATAATTAATAACATAAATGAACTACTTAGTCTTGGGGTAAAACCAAGCTTTGAGGAAATAGAAGTTTCCCATAATCCTTTTGAAGGTAAAACTGTAGTGGTAACTGGTAGTCTTAAAAACTACAGTAGAACAGAAATAAAGGAAAAATTAGAAGCATTGGGCGCTAAGGTTTCTAGCAGTGTAAGTAAAAAGACTAACTATGTGCTAGTAGGAGAAGATCCGGGGTCAAAGAGGGATAAGGCTGTAGAACTAGGAGTTACTATAATTACAGAAGAAACCTTTGAAGAAATGATTAAGGAACAATAATAAAAATAAAGAGCTATGGGGGGAATAAATTGAAAAAAGTTTTAGATGGTTTATCCTGGCTATTCGTTGTTCTTACAACAATTTCAGTTATATGTACCTTGCTTTATCAATATAACTTTGCTTATGTTGCAGGCTTCTCTAGATACAGCATTATGAAAATATGTATCTTTATCACCATGCTTCTATGGTCCTTTAAAATGTTAAAATTAAATACAGGGACTAAGAAGTGGGTATATTCATCAATATTTTTTGTATTTGCTGTGATTTCCTTTGTATTCATTTTTATTAAAGATGTATGGTGAAACTGAAGCTAGGACCCTGATATTAGGTTATCATAAGTAGATGAAAGGCAATATATTAGTAGTATGAAATAGCGGCTATATGCCGCTATTTTTATTGTATAGGAAATTATTCTTAAATTCTGACCTCTAAAAACTGCAGAGGAGCTCTTCTACGAATAAGGTAGTTTGGAATGAGTTTTTTTGTGGGTTAATATAATGTATTAAATAAGAAGGATACAGTGGAGTATATGGATTAGCTTTACTCGGAGTTTGTCCTTTGTTTGCAGTAATTTTAAGGTGGGATGGTTATGCTTTCTCTTATGGATGATATCTACTGCAGAATAAGAAGTGAAGAAGCAGAGAAGTTAAGAAGACTAATAAGGAGATTAAAGGTGGCTAAATTTTATGAGAGCTTATCAAAGGGATGCTGGGAGTTTGGGGTACAGGAAAGAGTTATAATAAAAAACGACGAATTGCTGGAAGTAAAGTTGAGTCGTAGGGATAAGGAGGTTCTTATCAGGTTTCATAAGACCTTGAAGGTGCTTTTAGATGATTATGTGAAATTCATTAATACTCTAAGGGAAAATAATCTCCATAGGGGTGTATATATAACCACTGGAGAATTTGATAGGGATATAATTGACAGATATTATGTACTAACAGGCTATGGCTATAGGGTTATTCTTGAGGATGGCATGAGCTTTGGTAGAAAGCAAATTGGTTGGAAAGGTAAGGCAAGAGACATATTGGTATATAAAAAATTTAAATTAGCTAGATATATTCCTTAAATTATGCAAGTCCATATGTTTAATATGGACTTTATTTGCTAATAATTTCATATATAGACATTGTAAGCAAAAGGAGAAAAATATGAGGAAACGGGTATTTTTATTATTAGCCTTATTATTTCTGTTTTTAATGACGTCCTGCGTGCAGGAAAAGAAGTATATGAATGCTGAAGTTCAGGATTACATTGTATGTAGCTTCGGAGGACTGCCAAGTAGCTTAGATATGATGGAATATAACTCTTATAAAGGTGAGGAACTATACAAGTACTTATTTGAGGGCCTGGTTAATATGAACCGAAGTAAGAAGATAGTTCCTGCTCTAGCAGAGAGTTGGGACATTGAGGATAATGGTATTCAATATACCTTCCATATTAGGGAGGATGCCTGTTGGAGTGACGGAAGCCCCATTAATGCTAAGGATGTGGAGGATTTTTTTAGGTATATATTATCAAGTGATGCCAAGAATCCTATGGCTCGAGAGCTTTATCCTATCTTTGGAGCAGAGGATTATTACAATGGAAGGATAGACTTTGACGAGGTGGCAGTTAGGGCTACAGATTCAAAAACTCTTGTTATTCGTCTAAATAGCAGCTATCCAGAATTTTTAGAAGTTTTAAGTAAATCTAGGTATGTATTAAGAAAGGGTAAGGAAAAACTAAAAAATTGGAAAGATAACTATTCAACTATTGAATACAGCGGTCCCTTTATTATTAGCGAAATAAATGAAAAAGGGCTTATCTTAAGTAAAAATCCTAGATACTGGAATAATAAAAATATAACCGATGAAAGGTTTCTTTTGCTTTCAGAAATAAGTAAGGAGAGGGCCTTGGCAGCCTATGAGGCAGGACAGGTAGACATTATATACAATCCGCCAGTAAGCGAAGTAGGTCGGTTTATTTCAAGCGATAATACTATTATTGTGAACAGTGATGATGTGATTGCTCTTTGCTTTAACGAAGGTTCTGGCACTATAGGTTCTACTAGAAATCTAAAAAAGGAAATCATGGAGCATGTGGATGTGGATAGGCTAGTAGAAGGGGCACTAGCGGTATTTAAGCCAAAAAAATATGGACTTTTTAAGCCAGTAGGTCTAGATGACAAGATTATAAATAGTGGTGGTGAAGCTGTTAGTGAAAAAGAGGAGACTATATCTTTACTATTGGTAACTGATAGTGATGGTGTTAATAAAAGGATTGTAAAGGAATTAGCGAAACAGCTAGAAGACAGTGAAAACATTAAGCTGAAAACAAAATATATTATTGAGGAGCAATTCCAAGAGGAAATAGAAGCCATAGATTATGATATAATACTGAGAAGATATAGAAAGGAGTTTATAGACAACTATAAATATTTTTTAGAGAACCATACCATTGTACCACTTTTTAATTGTTCCGATGTAATCATAAAAAACAAATATATAGAAGGAATAAAAATTGATGCTGAAGGTAACATAATTTTAAACAAGGTAAAGCAGAAATAGAATTTATTTATCAGCCATTTTTGAACCAAAGCTACATAGTCAAATAATAAATATCTTTCCTGTTAGATGCTAGTTGTTAGATACTATTGGTTATAGCTAAAAGCTAATAGAACAGCAAAAGGCTGCTGCACAACTAAAAGTTTTGTCAGTTGAGCAGCAGCTTTTTCTGTAAATTATTTTAGTAAATAATGAATGGTGTATAATAAGGGGATATTTTTGCTACTGTAGAAGCTGTTTTTACTTGCCTCAAAGGTATCTTTTTTCTTATTATAGCTAATGCTTTTCACGAAAATTGGAGCAAGCTCATTAATCTCAGGTGTAGATATGGAAGGCATTCGGAAATAACTTTCATCCAGCAAGTCTTCTGCTTTATTTGAGAAGTTTCTATATCTTTCAGCACTGTCTAGACTTGGAGAATCAGGCCAACTTAGTACTAAACCAGAGTTGATTAATTGACGCTTATATACTTCTGTTAGAATTTTTTGAGATTCTTCTGGATTTAACTTGGTCATTAATACTTGACATAGAGTATATAGCACTATCTCTTCAGCTGAAAAATCTATGGTTTTTTTCTCTGATTTTTTGATAAATATGCCTAATTCACTATCATAAAAGGAATTAAGAGTTTGATAGATTTCATTAGCAAGATCCTTATATTTAAGTAAGGATAGGTTTTTATAACCACATAAAAAGTTTATGTTAAGTAGACATAAGGACTGCAACTTATCATTAATTTTCTCGCTATCCCAGTGGTTGTATTTTTCCTCCAGTAGGTCGAATAAATCAAATAGTATATGCATGGCATCTTCATTTTTGCTAGCTTCATAAAAAATATTAAAGGCAAAACACAGATTGCTTAACTCGTCAAAGGATAAATTGTAGATTTCATCCTTGTAATCAATAAACATATTAAGTATGTCTAAGGAAAAGTCTCTGTAGGCTACTGCGTCATCGCTATCAGCTAGTAAAGAGGCTTTATAGTAGGCAGCCATGAAAAGAGCTTGTTCTGAAAACTTAAATTTACTGCTTTTGTCTTCAAGTTTTAGTTCTCCAGTAAGGTCGTTGGAGCAGTCCTTTTTATCTATAAAGACTCCTTCACTGCTTCTAAGATTTGAGGAGAAAAAGTCCAACTGCTTTATGGAAAGCTGAGAGTATAGTTTACTGAGAGCGAAGAGATTTACGTCTATATTTTCGAAGGTTTTATAGTAGTGAGCACAATCTGTTAACATTAAATTCATATATGCGTTGCTGCCAGCTAAAATCTCCTTTTTAAAGCTTTCTTCGTCCCAGCCATTCTTTTCTAGTTTAGGATTTGCCTTTTTGTATATACATAAAAGTGGAGAATTTCTCTTAAATATGTTAATATCAAAGTTAGGAATTTTTTTTAGCTTTAGTTCCTGAATGGATGTGCGTATGCCACAATTAGATTGTAGCACAATATGTTTAAAGGACTCTCTTGAGAAAAACAGCAATTGCTTCTCAATATTATCTACCGTTAGAGAGTTCAATCGAAGAAAAGGACCTATATATTTCAAAATATTCACCTCATAAATTACTCCTTATATAATTAATATGAGGTAAATTTAAAAATAGTTCTATTAAATTGGATTTTTACAGAGATGAGATGTGTTTCGCAGGAAGGTGTTAATGTTGAAAGAGGGAAAGTTAAGCTGGGATGCTTTAGAGGAAATTATAGAGGGGAATAGAGGTAAAAGTAGAGAAGAAGTTATACTTCATAGTGGTATTGGGGAAGATTGCACTGTTATTAACTTTGGTGATTACCATTGCGTAATTTCAACAGATCCTATTACTGGAGCTGGGAAAAATATAGGTAAACTAGCTGTTAATATTAATTGTAACGACATAGCATCTAGTGGTGTAGAGCCTATAGGTATAATGGTAACTATCTTGGCGCCAGAAGGTACTAAGTTACATGAGATAAAGGAAGTTATGAAGGAAATAGGACTGGAAGCTGAGAAGCTTAATATGGAAGTGCTAGGAGGACACACAGAAGTAACCTCTGCAGTGAACAGAATGGTAGTTTCCTGCACAGTTATAGGAAAAGGAAAAGCAGGAAAGGTAGTGGCAAGCAGCGGTGCTAAGGTAGGGGATGATATTATAGTTACAAAATATATGGCCTTAGAAGGTACTGCTATTATTGCTAATGATTATGAGGAAAAGCTAAGAAATTTTTTATCAAAGGATGAAATAGAAGAGGCTAAGAGTCTAATTAATTACTTAAGTGTTAAAAAGGAAGGCCTTATTGCAGGAGAATTTGGTGTGAACTCTATGCACGACATTACAGAGGGAGGACTTTTGGGAGCCCTTTGGGAAGTTGCTACTGCTTCCAGGGTAGGCTTTAAAATATTTGAGAATAAGGTGCCTATAAAGAAGATAACTAAAAAAATATGTGCACATTTCAATATAGATCCTTTAAGACTAATTTCCTCAGGAAGTATGTTGATTACCACTGACAAGGGTGAAGCACTGATAAAGGAGCTAGAGCGTAATGGCATAAATGCTGCTATAATAGGTAAAATAACTGAGGATAAGGGTACCTTGGTTAAGGATGATTGCGATATAGAAGTAATGCCACCAGATAGGGATGAACTATTTAGCGGCAAGTTAAGGGAGGAATAAATTTGCGAGTAGATGGAAGAAGAAATGATGCTCTTAGACAAATTAACATAACTAGAAATTATACTAAGTACGCAGAAGGTTCTGTGCTTATAGAATTTGGAGATACAAAGGTTCTTTGTACTGCGTCCATAGAAGATAAGGTGCCACCCTTTTTAAAGGGTAGCGGTGAAGGCTGGATAACTAGTGAATATAATATGTTGCCAAGGGCTACGCAGGTTAGAAAGCCTAGAGATATATCTAAGCTTAAAGTAGACGGTAGAACTATGGAAATTCAAAGGCTCATTGGGAGGGCCTTAAGATCTGTTGTGGATTTAAAGGCTTTAGGAGAAAGGACCATTTGGATTGATTGTGATGTAATTCAAGCAGATGGAGGTACTAGAACCACTTCTATTAATGGGGCCTTTGTAGCCTTAGTGGATGCAGTAAACAAAATACATCGAGTAACTCCTTTTGACACATATCCAATACGAAATTTTGTAACAGCGGTAAGTGTTGGTATAGTAGGCCAAAGCAAGCTTTTGGATCTATGCTATGAAGAGGATTCTAAGGCTGTGGTTGATATGAATGTAGTTATTACAGATGAGGGAGAATTTATTGAAGTTCAAGGTACTGGTGAAGAGAGACCCTTTTCTAGAAAAGATTTAGATGAATTGCTGGATTTAGCGGAAAAGGGGTCAAAACATATAATTCAAGCTCAAAAAAATGCCTTAAAAATGGATTCATTATGGATAGGAACGAGGGGATAAGTATGAAGAAGCTTTTGGTAGCTAGTAATAATCAACATAAAATAAAAGAAATTAAGGAAATACTAAAGGATGTACCAGTAGAAATTCTAAGCTTAAAAGAAGCAGGAATAGATATTGATGTTGAGGAAACTGGAAGCACCTTTATGGAGAATGCCTACATTAAGGCTAAGGCTATTTATGATATTTTACATAATAAAGAGGACTATTTAGTAATGTCTGATGATTCTGGTTTAGAGGTAGATGCCCTTAATGGGGCGCCAGGAGTGTATTCTGCAAGATTTGCTGGTGAGCATGGTAATTCAAAGAAGAATAATGAAAAGCTCCTTTCTATGCTAGAAGGTGTAGAATTTGAAAAAAGGACAGCGAGATTTGTTTGTGCCATAGTATTGGTATACGGCCAGAACAAAGCCCTTAAGGTTGTAGGAGAAGTAGAAGGTTATATTACCGATAAGGAATATGGATATGATGGATTCGGTTATGATCCGCTATTTTATACAAAAGAATTTAATAAAACCTTCGCAGAATTGACCCCTGAGGAGAAAAACTCTATAAGTCATAGAGGAAGGGCTTTAGAGCAGCTTAAGAAAGGTATTAAGGATTTATTAAGCAAAAGCTAAAGGGGGAAGATGGAATGCTTATAGCGGTGGTTAGTGATACACATAGGGATTCCTATACGATTAGGGAGGTTCTAAAAAAGATTGAGCAGGCAGATGTATTGATACATTTAGGTGATAACGTAAGTGATGCTGTTGAAATGGCTTCTAAGTTTAAGGGTAGGACTATTTATGTAAAAGGAAATTGTGATTTTGCTCCTTCAGTGCCTTCAGAAATTGTAGAGGAGCTTGGAGGTAAAAGGTTTTTTATTACCCATGGACATAATTATGGAGTAAAGCAAAGTATAGGCTTGCTAAAGCAAAAAGCAGAGCATGAAGGGGCTCATATAGCCTTATATGGACATACACATATATCTAGCGTTATCTATGAAGGGGGCTTATGGTGTATTAATCCCGGTAGCGCTTGGCAGGGGCGGGATCGCAGTGAAACTATTGCAATGATTGAGATAAAAGGGGGCAACATCAACCCGTGGCTAGTGATTGTGTGAAAATAATGAATTTTAAAAGTTTAAAATTACGAAAAAAAAATAAAAAAAGGTGTTGACGAACACAAATATATCGTGTAGAATAATCTATGTCGCCGGGGGGAAGCGAAACAAACGCAAACCGGTAGACAGCGGGGTGTGGCGCAGATGGGAGCG
>DGDR01000006.1 GCA_002385545.1 Clostridium sp. UBA3947 | reverse complement strand
TCCCCGTTAGGGGATTTTTTTATTCATATATTAAAATTTGTTAAAGTAGTTTACTATGAAATTTATTTTCTATGTATTGTTGAAAGTCTCTTATAAACTGTACTTGATATTCTGTTTTTTCAACGGTTTTATTTATTAAGGTTTGGAAGGCCTTTTTATTGCATTTTTTTATATTGTTGTAATAGTCTCTTGATATTTTCCAATACTTTTGAGGAAAGGCAAGATAGGAAAGAAGGTACTTGTATTCATCTATATTAAGAGGCCTTTTCCTTTCGTAAATTTCTAAGCTCTTAATGGTTAAATCTAAGTCCCACTTTGTGTTGTCTCTTTTCAATATTCTCCTTAAAAAGTAGGATATATCATGAATCCCGTAGTCAATCTTGCATTTATCAAAATCTATAATCCAAAGATTATTTTCTGGATCAAAGATAATATTTTTATTAACATAGTCAAGATGGCACAAGCAAGAATATAGTTCACTTTGGTCTATAGTAGCGGAAAGACTCACTGATAGCTTAGAGAGTAATAAATTATTGTCAAAGTAGTTTAAGAAGGTTTTCGAAAAACGATCCTTGTATTTAAAAGCTAAGTTTGAGCAGTTTAATAGTTGATTAAAGTGTTTTTGAATAGATAAGCTTAAATCATCACAACCTCTTCTTAAGGCACTTCCTTCTATAGGCATAAAGTATTTCGTACAGTTGTGAATATCTGCTAATAGTGAAATAGAGTCAAATATATTATCCGGGATGTCGTAGCTACATTTTGAACCTTCAATCCAAGGAGTAAGAATAAAAAGCATACCGTTGAACTCCACAAATCTGTTGTTGAACTTAGTAGGAAGCAATCTTGGAACATTTATACCATTTCTATAAAGCCATTCTATGGCTGAATATGCAAAAAGTAATTCTTCTTTACTTAGATATACCTTTTTTAGACAAAAGAGTTGATTTAAATACATAACCTTAAATACAGCCCTCTGCTTTGTAGAATCCTTAAATTTAATTTGTTCTATTTCAGCCATTTGAAGACCATAATGGATAAGTACCTGACTTTTTAAGGTGCCTTCAGAAAAGTCGCTATAATTGCATAATTGAGCTTCATTAGGCATAACAAAACCTCCTATAAAGGATTATATTATTAAGATATTATTTGATTATTGTTAATATACATATCT
This sequence comes from Clostridium sp. UBA3947, assembly GCA_002385545.1. Lineage (GTDB taxonomy): Bacteria > Bacillota > Clostridia > Clostridiales > Clostridiaceae > Clostridium_AU. The sequence continues at coordinate 3,347 of DGDR01000006.1, read as the reverse complement.
ATTGGAAAAATATTATAGTTTATAGTCATAGAAAATTTCATATCTTTATAACTGAGATAATAAGCTATTATTAATGGGCTTTTTAGCAAATAAAGTTGTTAATAGTTTTGATACAAAAAGGAGGACTTTTAACCTTTTTAGCGAATATTCAAATGAGGTGGTTTAATGAACATAAGGGAAAGAATAGAACAAGCTGAAAAATTATCTTGTAGTAAGGTAGCTCAACTTTCTTGTAATGCAGGACCAAGAGAACGGGAAGAAGTTAAAGACGAAGTTAGAACTGACTATATGGTAGATAGAGATAGAATAATCCATAGTAAGTCCTTTAGACGTTTGAAGCATAAAACCCAGGTATACATTAAAACTTGGGGTGACCATTATCGAACTAGACTTACTCATACTCTAGAAGTGGCTCAAATCGCAAAAACAATTGGTAGAGCAATCGGGCTTAATGAAGATCTTATTGAAGCTATAGCATTAGGGCATGATATTGGACATGTTGCCTTTGCTCATAATGGAGAAGAAGTACTTGATAGCTTGTTACCTAATGGATTTAAACATAATGAAAATAGTGTAAGGGTATTAAAAAAACTGGAACGAAGTGGATTGGGTATGAACCTGACCCCAGAGGTTTTAAATGGAATCTTATATCACAGTGGATTTTCAGGTAAAGGGGAAAAGGCTTATACTTTAGAAGGTCAAGTGGTTAAGTACAGTGATAAGATTGCCTATGTAAACCATGATATAGATGATTCTATCAGAGCGGGATTATTGAAAATTGAAGACCTGCCTGCAAGTATTACCAATACCCTTGGAGATACCCATAGCAAAAGAATAGACACCCTAGTAAAAGATTGCATTTATACCACCCTAGATAATATTGAGAAAGGTATTTTGGAAGTAGGCCTTAGTAATGAAATTGAAAAGGAGCTGATAGCATTAAGAAGCTTTTTATTTGAAAATATATATAAGGGGCCTATATTAAAGGTTGAGAGAGACAAAGCTAAATTTGTCCTATCTCAAGTGTTTCAATACTTTTATAAGAATCCTGATAAATTACCTGACTTTTATAAGGAAATTGCAAAGGAGGAGGGCTTGTATCAAGGAGTAGCAGATTATATTTCTGGAATGAGCGATGACTATTGTTTACACTTGTTTAATGATATTTATGTTCCTAAATTAGTTATATACTAAAAATTAGGAATATTTTATAGTATTTAGAGGGAAAGATATAATCTGTGTGATATTATTTTAAGGGCATAATATAATACAATATGGTTTCATTTATTAGTAGAATGAATTTTAATACAAAATATAAAAAATAATTTATAAAGAAGGAATCTAGGTTTTTATGTCGAATATATAAAAACTTGTGGTTTAATTCCTAATTTTAATAGATAGGTGGGAAATGTTTCATTGAGGATACCTGATGAAATAATCCAAAAAGTTAAAAGTGAAAACGACGTGGTTGATATAGTTTCAGAGGTGGTAAGACTAAAAAGAAGCGGTCGTAACTATATGGGCTTATGTCCTTTTCACAAAGAAAAATCCCCGTCCTTTAGCGTTTCGCCAGATAAGCAAATTTATAAATGTTTTGGCTGTGGTGAAACTGGTAATGTCTTTACCTTTTTAATGAAATATAGAAATATGGATTTTATCGAAGCTGTAAAATATTTAGCTGACAGGGCAAATATAGCTATTGAGTATGATGATGATAAAACAAGAGCTTTTGAAGAAGAAAAAAAGAGGCTCTATAAGCTAAATGTAGAAGCAGCTCGATTCTTCTATAGTAATTTGGTAAAGAATAAAAAAGCACAGGAATATTTCACTGCTAGAGGTATTTCTGTAAGTACTATGAAAAGATTTGGATTAGGATTTGCACCAGATTCCTGGCATAGCTTGTTAAATGCACTTAAAGCAAAAGGTTATACTGAATTAGATATGTTAAGCTTGGGACTCATAATTAAGAGTGAAAAGGGAAATATGTACGATAGATTTAGAAATAGAGTTATGTTTCCTGTGTTTGATTATAGCGGTAAGGTAATAGGTTTTGGAGGAAGAGTACTAGATGATTCAAAGCCCAAATATCTTAATTCGCCTGAAAGCTTAATATTTCAAAAGGGTGTAAATCTATATGGTCTTAACTTTGCACTAAAAAATAAAAATGATAGGACATTTATTATTGTAGAGGGATATATGGACTGTATTTCCCTCCACCAATATGGCATAACCAATGTGGTAGCATCCTTGGGAACAGCTCTAACGGAAAGGCAGGCAAAGCTTTTACGAAGATATGCAGATAAGATTGTTATGTCTTATGATGCAGATGGTGCTGGTCAGGCGGCTACTATTAGAGGAATGGAAGTTTTGAGAAAGGAAGGACTTGATGTTAGGATATTGACAATACCTTCTGGAAAGGACCCTGACGAGTTTATACGTGCCAATGGAAAAGAAGCTTTTTTGAGGCTTGTTGATAATGCCTTGCCCTTGCTTGATTACAAAATAAAAAAGGCAGCAGAGGGTGTTAACTTTAACGATAGTGAAGAAGTAATCAAGTATATAAAAACAGTAACTGATGTATTAGCAGAATTAAATCCTGTAGAAAAGGATGTTTATATAAAGAAAATTTCACAGGAGACAGGAATAAAAGAGCAGGCTATTTATGATTTGCTTAAAAATCAATTAAATAACAGTCTAGAGGAAGCTAGTGGTATGAATACTATACCAACTTTTGGACAAAAATTATATGTGGAACCGGCTCATACCAAGGCTGAAAGAAATTTATTAAAATTAATGAGTATAAATGATGAATGTTATAAGTATATAATTGAAAATTTAAGTAAAGATATGTGTATAATGGAGGGTCATAAAAAAATATATGATTTAATAGTTGAAGGCAAAAGCAAAGAAATAGCTGATCTTAGTAAGTATGTTGAAGATAGATGTGATGATGTAGAAAGTTCAAAGGAATGGGTTGAAATAAGCAATTTAGAGCTTATAGAAGATGATTTTGAAAACAAGGAACTTATTATAGATTACATTAGTGAAATCAAAAGATATCAACTTGAAAATTCAAAGAAGCAAATTATTGAAAAAATTAGAGAGTGCGAAGCTAAAGGAATGATAGAAGAATCCTTAAAACTAGCACAAGAACTAATGGAAATCAAAAGAAAAATGGAAAAGTCGTAGTTCTGCGGAAGGAGGTTACAATATGAAAGACAAAGATGCTAAAATGGCTATCGTTAAGAGACTTATCGATAAAGGAAAAAAGAGTGGCTCACTAACTTATAAAGAAATCATGGATGAATTAGATGAGATTGAATTAAGCCTGTCTCTTATACACATCT
>DGDR01000002.1 GCA_002385545.1 Clostridium sp. UBA3947 | reverse complement strand
AGATGTGTATAAGAGACAGCATTAAAAGCTTCATCCAATAAAACTACATTGGCATATTTCCCAGGGGTTATACTACCGTACTCATCATAAATACCTATTTCCTTAGCAGGATTCACAGTGGCGCATTTTACGGCACTTTCCACTGGGATTCCAAAGGATATTGCCTTTTGCATGCATTTCATTAGGTTGCTTACAGAACCAGCAATGGTGCCATCCTCTAAGGTTGCCTTATCACCCTGTACCCTTACCAATTGGCCACCTAAGGAATATTGTCCATCCTCCATTCCCGTTGCCATCATGCTATCACTAACCAGTATTATCCGGTCATCACCAAAGATTTTAAAGGTTGCTCGTATTACTGAAGGATGAACATGAACACCGTCACAAATTAACTCCACCCTTGCATTTTCACAGTCAAAGGCTGCTCCTACCACTGCTGGTCCTCGATGATTAAAGGCCGGCATGGCATTGTATAGATGGGTCACATGAGAGGCTCCTTTTTTAAAGGCTTCCAAGGCTGTTTGGTAGTCGGCCTCTGTATGGGCTATAGAAATAACCACTTCATCCTTTAGTTCCTTAATAAAAGCCATAGCCCCTTCAACTTCTGGGGCTACAGCTACAAGTTTTATTAAATTTCCAGATAGTTTATTCATTTTACGAAAATGCTCTACATCTGGCCTTCTAAGAAAGTCTGGATTTTGAGCCCCTCTTTTTCCATAGCTTAAATAGGGTCCCTCCATATTAATACCAACTAAGGTTGCTCCCTTTTCGTTCCTATACTGAGCTGCATTTATAAATATCTTCTCCAAAGCTTCATCGTCTAAAGTCATGGTGGCAGGACATATGCTTGTAATGCCATTTTGAGCCTGATAATGGGCTATAGCCTCTAGCGCCTCCAAGGTTCCATCGCAAAAGTCATATCCTGCACATCCATGGAAATGAATATCAATAAGACCTGGTATAGCATATAATCCTTCCCCATCTATGATGTTCCTGTCATTTTCATTATTTTCTGTAAACCTATCATCTCTGATATGAATATCGGCCTTTTCAAAGACGCCCTTTTCTAGATATACCTTAGCATTTTTGATAATCATAAAGCAGCCCCCTGAAATTAAAGATTATCCTTTTTCGAATCCTCCGTCTCTTCGTAAATGGTTGTTCTATTTTTACCTGCAGACTTTGAAACATACAGAGCAGCATCCGCCTGTGTAAAAAAGTCTTCCATAGATAAGCCCTTGTAATGCTCTCTTATCCCTGCACTAAAACTAAATCTTTCATTTTCTTTTCCTTCAAAAACCTTCTCATTAAATTGCTTTCTAATAGCCTCTACAATTTCAAAGGCCTTATGCTTATCCTTATCGGGAAAAATTATAGCAAATTCCTCCCCTCCATATCTGGCAGCATAATCATCTGTACCAGTATTAGCTTTAATAATATCTGCAAAAGCTTTGATAACCTCATCGCCAAAACTATGACCGTAGGTATCGTTAACCTTCTTAAAATTATCTATATCCATCACTGCTAAGCTTAGTGGAAAATTGAAATTTTCACTTTGCTCAATTAAGTTTTTCAAATATTCGTAAAAGGTTTTATGATTGTACAAGCCTGTAAATGGCTCAATTCTAGAGTTATATTCCATAGCAAAGTTTTTAAAGGCTAAATCTCTTTCACTTTCATAAACAGACATAAAGGTATTAATTATTTCATCGGTTCTGTTAATAAAGGATCTAACTATTAGTGCTGCTGAAATCATTGCTGATAAAGTTGTAACCACATCAGTAAGGCTGTGACTTACTTCACCCGGAGGTTTAGTGGGCAAATATAGGATTACAAATAATATGTATATAGTAACATTTAAAACAAAGGCAAATCTTGCTATTTTATGGCTTCCATAATTCACCGAAAGCATAATAGGTAATAGAAACAAAGTATATATCATAGAAACTGAAAAGTGAACAAGTACTAAGTTAAAAGCCATTAAAGTCCCAACCAATACTATTAGATACTTGACCCCTTCCTTGTGCTTGTCTTTAATCAATTTATTTATAATTTCCGATACAGAAAGAAGTATAAGATTACATATAGCGGGTCTAATAATAAAGGATGCAATATAAGCAAAATTATTATGTCCTCTTGGAACCGCCACTAAAAAGTAAATAATGACTTCAGTAATAAGAGAAATTAATGCAATTATCCAATAAACATTTAGGATTTTTTTGTTCCACTTTTCAAACTCTATTACCTCCAATTTATCCTTATACACTATAATCCCCTTTTCTAATTTATAGATTTAGTCGTAAACCGATTAAGTACATTATACAATTTAACTCCTATAAATAGCAAGAAAAAGCGATTACTGTGGCTTTAGATGTCGGATATTGAAGATATGATTTTGTCCCTATAGGTCCTGCTTAGTATTAAATAATAAGCAATCTGAAAAAACATATATATTGTACTGACTAAAAGGTTAAACTTAAGCGGTTCTACTGTATTAACATCTTCACCTCTAGTAATGGCGAAAATATACAAGAATGACAAGCTTGCCCCCAGTACTAGGGGAAGAAAGAAAATAAGCCTTAATTCTTTGCTAATTGCTTTTTTAATTTCAATATCCTTAATACCAATAGTCGAAAGCTTCTTATACTTAAGTCTTTCATCATCAATTTCTGAAAACAGCTTAAAGGATAAAATTACTGAGCTAGCGATGAAAAAGAAGAATCCTAAAAATGCACATATTAAGAGCATTAAAGATGCGCTTTGCTTTAGATAAGTATATTCTCCTATCTTTGACTGAACTATAAAGTCAGCTTCACTGGTCTCCTTTGCCTTGCTAAAATCTTTAGTTAATTTACTTACTACGGTCCAGCTTTTTCTCCAATCCTTAAAATTAAGTAAATGCATTTTTTCAATGTTAGAGCTATCCGACCTGCTTTTAAAACTCTCATAATCAAAGTGATTTAAAACTAATAGCTCCTCATAATTATATTTCATTATATTAAAACATTTTTTATAGATTACTTCTTGATTTTTTAGACTTTTAATCAGTTCCCCATACTTTAATACCAAGTCCTTTCTATTATAGGCATTGGTCTCCAGCTCTTCCTCCTCTGGATACTGGTAAAGTCTTATATAGGCACCCTTCTCAAGCTCAATATTACTATTTGTAAGTTCATTTAGCTATTAACGGAAATGGTGTTAGTATATTAGTGTA
>DGDR01000239.1 GCA_002385545.1 Clostridium sp. UBA3947 | reverse complement strand
GATCAAACTATAGGCTTTGATACATCCCTCAATACTGTATTAGATGCAATCAATAAGCTAAGAGATACTTCTACATCTCATGAAAGAGTTAGCATAGTAGAGGTTATGGGAAGACATTGTGGAGATATTGCTCTTTATGCAGGTCTTGCTGGTGGAGCTGAAAGTATAATTGTTCCTGAAATAGGTATGGATATAGATGAAATATGTAAAGCTATATTAGAGGGAAGAAGAAGTGGAAAGCTTCATAATTTAATTATACTTGCTGAAGGTGTAGGCGGAGCAGAGAAAATGGCTAAGCATGTAGAAGAAGTTACTGGAATAGAAACAAGAGCTACTATTCTAGGACATATTCAAAGAGGTGGAAGTCCAACTGCTGCTGATAGAGTATTAGCTTCAAGATTAGGAGCTAGAGCAGTAGAATTACTAATAGAAGGAAAATCTTCTAGAGTAGTAGGTATTAGAGGCGGTCAGATTATCGATGATGATATAGACGAAGCATTAGCAATGCCAAGAAAGTTTGACACTAAGCTTTATGAAATAGCTAGGTCACTATCAAGATAGAAGTAATATCTAAGATATGCTTTGCAATAGAAATTGATTCACTTGCAAAGAAAAACTTTCAAATCTATTAGCTAAGGAGAGTAAAGTATGAGAAAGACAAAGATAATTTGCACGATTGGACCAGCCAGTGAAGATAGGGAAACTTTAACGCAAATATTCCATGCAGGTATGAATGCCTCAAGACATAATTTTTCTCATGGTGATCATGAGGAACATGGTGGCAGAATAAGACTAGTTCAACAGTTAAGTAAAGAGTTGAATAAGCCAGTATCTATTATATTAGATACCAAAGGTCCTGAGATAAGAACTGGCAGCTTTGCAGAGGGCAAGGTTGAGTTAAAGGAAGGAGACAGTTTTGTAATCAAATGCGGAGAAGATGTTTTGGGAGATAAAACCCAATGCTCTGTTTCCTATAAGGATCTTTATAAGGATGTTGTTCCAGGAAATATGATTTTAATAGATGATGGTTTGGTAGGACTAAAGGTTCAAAAGGTAGAAGGAAAGGATATACATTGTATAGTAAGAAACTCTGGTATGGTTGGAAGTAAAAAAGGTGTAAATGTACCAGGGGTGTCTATCAATTTACCAGCCATAACTGAAAAGGATGTTGATGACTTAAAATTTGGTATAAAAATTGGTGTTAACATTGTAGCAGCATCTTTTGTAAGAAAAGCTTCTGATGTTTTGCAAGTAAGAAAGGTATTGAATGAAAATGGAGGAGAGCATGTACTTATATTCTCGAAAATTGAAAATCAAGAGGGTGTAAACAACCTAGATGAGATTCTTAAATTCTCAGATGGTATAATGGTAGCTAGAGGAGACTTAGGAGTAGAAATTCCAATTGAACAAGTACCATTGGTACAAAAGATGATAATAGAAAAATGTAATTATGTAGGAAAACCTGTTATCACAGCTACCCAAATGTTGGATTCTATGATGAGAAATCCAAGACCAACTAGAGCAGAGGCCTCCGATGTAGCTAATGCTATATTCGATGGAACAGATTGCATTATGTTAAGTGGTGAGACAGCTAATGGAAAGTATCCTGTTGAAGCAGTTAAAACAATGTCAAGAATAGCTGAAGAGGCAGAAAAGAAGCTTAATTATGAAGCTAGCCTAAAGAAGAAGAGAAAAGAGCATATTCCAAATGTATCTAATGCAATAAGCTTAGCTGCTTGCAATACTGCTATGGAATTGAATGCTTCAGCTATTATAACTGCAACCCAAAGTGGATATACAGCTAAAAATGTTTCAAAATATAGACCAGAATGTCCTATAATAGCTATAACTCCTTACGAGAGTGTGGCAAAGAACCTAGCAGTTATCTGGGGAGTTTGCCCAATAGTTGCTGAAAATTCAGAAGGGACAGATGAATTAATTGATAAGTCCATCAATGCAGCCTTGAAGGAAAACTTGGTTAGCAAAGGTGATTTAGTAGTATTTGCTGCAGGAATACCAATTAACCAAGTAGGTTCTACTAATATGCTTCAGGTTAATGTAGTAGGGGACATACTACTAACAGGTAAAGGAGAAGGCTTAAATCCTGGATCTGGTACAGTGTTTGTAGCAAATAGTGCTGAAGAAGCTATAGAACAGCTTGAAGAAGGAAATATTTTAATAGTAAAAAGCCTAACCAAAGACTACTTACCATTATTAGATAAGGTTGGAGGTATCATAGTAGAAGAAAATGTAACCTCCGAAACAGTTATAGAATGCTTAGCTCGTGAAATTCCACTAATTAGCGGAGCTGAGGGAGCTACAACAGTTCTAAAGAACGGAAGCTTTATTACCTTAGATGTAGCTAGAGGCATGGTTATCAATGGCAAGGCAAATATTCAATGGTAAGATAAAGGTAAGTTAGTGATAAAGTAAATATAAGAGAGAATTACGATATTTAATGTAAGATATTTAATGTAAGGGGAAAATTATTAATTAATAAAATAAAAGTAGCCTTTTCAATGAAATAAAAGTAGCTGAAAAGGCTACTTTTTTTAGGGACGGTTAACAGAATTTCGTAGAAGTTTGCTTACTGTGTTCTGTGTTGGGACTGTGTAAAAGTTTGCTCCTTTGCGTAAAAGTAATAGTAATGGAAAAATTGGATGGCCTACCTTAATTGCCTTAATAAATCTGTTTAGTTTTTTATGCGTAGAAGTAATCCAAGAAGGCTTATTTTTATTTAGCTGGCATTAAGCTGGCGAACCGGAATTTTAAGGGACGGTTAACAGAACTTTTTGCAAGTATACTGTCTAAATAGAAATATCAATAGTTGCTTTTCAATTAGATTCTAGTATATTGCCTAAATATCTAGTGTTGGTTTGTCAAACATATGTT
>DGDR01000117.1:1079-3808 GCA_002385545.1 Clostridium sp. UBA3947 | reverse complement strand
GTTTTTATTGTACCAAAAACACTTCGTATGAAAGTAATATACGAGCGTATGAACAGCTTTACGAAAAGAACATTGCCAGCTGATGTAGATTTGTTGTAGAGCTGTTTCTGCAAACGGAGAAATATCCAAACTCAAACCCAACATCTGATGGCTGTTGTTCTGATGCTGGTGTTGTTTGTAGGGTTGCTCCCCGTAACGAGCTTTGCTGCTACTGGTGAGATGTTGGATTATGATTATAGGGTGAAAGAGCATAAGTGGATAAAGGACGAGAGAGGAAGCAGGGTATGTTAGTGATATGTATGAGATAGTGAAGAAGATTACGACTAATACAGTTACCATCGACACAAGCCAAAGATATGTAGAAGAATAAAACACCCCTTAGTGAGATATAGCTAAGAGGTGTTTTAATCTAATACCTTTTGTATATTTTAAAATTTTTCTTTACTATCTGTAGCAAGTTGCCATATTTCATATGTTTTTAAATAGCGTTGATTTAGGGTGAGTTTTAAGACATCGCCTATAATCTGTAGGATCAGAACCTTATGGCTTCCCTTATTAATAGGCAACTATATCCGTAATGCAGGTGTCCTCATATTTACTACCCTTGAAAACATCCAGGATTGTCAGCCTAATGGAATCAGTAGAAATAGGCCTATCAAAAAGGATGCGAATATGTTTAGATCCTGTTTTATTTTCATCAACTTCGTAGTAGATATACTGGCCTTGAGAGAAGTCAAGCCTAAACCTTTTTAGACTTCCATTGTTATCGAAGGTTTCTTGGGACTTATGATAACCATTTGAAATCAATATTTCACTAATGTCTGCAAGCCCATTCCTCTCGACTTGAACCCACTCATTAACTCCATAGCTCTCTACCCCTTCAGACCAGGCAGTTTCAGGATTTTTATCAATAATATTCATGGCACCATATCTGGCCTCGTTTCCATCCAAAACACTTGAAGCCCTAGCCCGATCCCAGCGTATACTTTCATCTAGAACCACACCATTACGCCATTGATCCAGAATTCGCCCATCTTGATAATGAGCACTTATAAAATACCCTTCATACACATCCCCATATCCTACTATAATCTCATCATTATGGCTAAAAATAACATATCCCCAATACAGATCCTTATCTTCAATAGACCAAATCTTCGCCCCGCTATCCTTATCAAGGCAGGTTAGAATATTGCCATAGTAACTAGTTAAGTAGATTCGCCCCCTATAGGGATAGATGACAGTCCCTCCTCCTACATCATTGGAGTTTTCCCAAAGCTTTTTCCCACTCTTGCCATCAAAACAGTAGAGCGTTCCTCTAACCTCTATATAAACCTTGCCATCATAGGCAACAGCTTCAGAGGCTGCCTCTAACTCTGTAGGCCTTATATTCTCCCAGGAATAATCCCAGACGGGCTTACCCGTCTTGTCAAAAGCTTCAAGAAAAACACTTTCAAGGGCTTCTTTCTTGTTGTTAAATTTATGGATACCGGATTGCTTGAAATAATAGATATCTGATTCATCTTCTTTTGTGGAATCCTGGCTTGCGGAATCCTGGCTTACGGAATCCTGACTTGCGGAATCCCGGTTTGTGGAATCTTGGCCTGTGGAACCTTGGTCTGAGCCATCTTTATTTTCAAGGATGGCTGCTCTTAGCTCTGCTATCTCCTCCTCACTATTACCATTGGAAATAAATAGTCCAAGCAGGGGCTTATCAGGAGAAAGTAGGTAGGGACCGAACTTACAATTCTTAGATTCTTCAATTACATCAGTTATCTCCCCCAAGTTTGTTAGATTTGATAAGGTTGATAAATCCTCAATCTTTATATCATTTCCATCCTTTATATGGAGGCTACTTAGTCCTGTTAATCCAGCCAAGTCTTTTACACTTGTTACTTGACAGTGTACCAGGTCAAGTGTGGCCAGGGATTTAATATTGCCTATTGGTTCAAGACTTTTTATGGATATAGGCTTTTCAGAATCTAAGCCCGCAATATCTAAAATAACCAGGGGTAAATCCTTAAGAGGGCTAAGGTCATATGTATCGTATTTCTTCTCTGTAAAAAAATCATCGATCCTAAGATATTTAAGATTGACAAAATACTTAAGTGCTTCCAAATCAGAGTTTTTAGGATTAGAAATATATAAGGAAGTCACCTTCCTAGGATCAACAACTAGATAGTCCTTCTCCTTGGATATGACAGCACTTGCAGGAGTAACTTCCCCATAGAGACTGATGCGAACTTCATCTTCATTGCCAGAGATACCTTTAGAGGAGCATCCAGATAGGACCAATATAGCTAAAAAGCTTGCAAGAAGTAGAATACAGATTGTTTTTTTCATGCTCAATCATTCCTTTCGAGATTTAGGGTTCTTATCAAAACAAAGAACTCTTGCTAGACATCGCTGAATTTACAAAGATGGTAAAATTATAACAAATAGACCTCAGGAAGACAATAAAAAAACCAACTTAAGGTAACAATATTCCCTTTTATTTCAAATCCCAGATAACATCGTAAAGAGCTGATCCTACCTTTTCGTACCCTTATTGTGCCATTGAATGTATAGGCGACATTCAAGGTTTTTCTTTATGGTTTATTTGGAAAATCCATTATGATACAATAATTTATAAGATTCTATAATAACAAAGACAAAAACTTAGACAAAATTTACAGTTAGTTTGTTGATAAATTCATAGGATTTAAGATGTAGAACTGTCAATAATGGAG
>DGDR01000117.1:0-886 GCA_002385545.1 Clostridium sp. UBA3947 | reverse complement strand
GGAGGTATATAAATTGTGCTACTTCTATATTATCAACAGTAATATAGGGATTCCCGTTTGGTGTAATAACTAAGTCAGATTGAATAGAACCTTGTGACTCCAAATCCCAGGTTGAGACACCATATACATAACTATCTTTAATACTTGCGTTTTCCAAACTGGTATTTACAAAAACAGAATAATCTAAGCTTGTTTTATCAAGGTTCGCATATTGCAATTGACTTTTATTAAAAATAGCTCTAGATAAACATGAACCCCTTATGTTGGCCTTGAGTAGAATGGCAAAACTAAAATCTGTCTCCCGAAAATCTACCTGCGATATGTTAGCTTCAGTTAAATTCGTTCCAGAAAGGCAGGCTTTATACAAATTTGAGCCAGAAAAATCTGAATGTATGCATGTAGCTCTTGATAAGTCTGCTTCTTCTAACACAGCATTTCTAATAATAGCATCCCTTAAGGTTGCTTCTGCAAGGTTTGCTCTGTTCAATTTAGCCTTGGAGAGATTTGCTCCTTTTAAGTTGGAATGAAATAGATTTGCGTCTTCAAGATTATAATAGCTCAAGTCGTTATTAGATAAATCTGCACAATATAAATCAGGACGGATATGCGGATTTTCATATCTCCATCTATCCCATATAGTTCTTCCTTGCTTTAAAATCTCTACATGTTCTTCATTTGGCATATTTGTTAACCTTAATACTTTCTTAATTATTCTACCATTTGTTTATATCTTTATAAAACTAGGTTTGTATTTTTTCACCACATATTTTCATTATAATAAACATTGATAGAAATTCCAATAACTTCTTGCTTATTCAAAAAGTATAGGACTCAAACAAACATCACCTTAAAAATCCCGTAAACATCAAACAAACATCAAAGAAAA
>DGDR01000029.1 GCA_002385545.1 Clostridium sp. UBA3947 | reverse complement strand
TTCAGATGTGGATAATCGGGTTCTTTGGGAGCCTATATGCTGCAGAAAAACTATCGGCTAAATGGGGAAGGTTAGGAATCATTTGGTTTATATTGTTTGTATATATAGGAACCTTTATCCAGATTAATATTCATGAATTTGGACACTATATTTTTGGTAAAATCTTGGGCTATAAGTTAATGTCCTATAGAATAGGTATTTTTACATGGAACTATGAGAATGGAAAGATGAAATTTTCTATAATAAAAAATAATGGCTATGGCGGACTATGTGCTATGCTTCCACCGCAGCAAGGGCTAGAAGGCTATAAGGAGCTTCTCTTTTATGCTGGTGGAATTCTTCTAAATATCCTTACAGGCTTATTATTTATAGGTTTATCTTTCTTGCTAGGAATTTCAGCTATTATAAGTAGTTTTTTCTTTATTTTAGGTATAGTGGGCTTATTTTTAGGCATCCTTAATTTAATTTCCTTTTTCACAGAGAATCACCCAACAGATGGAAAGATAATTTGGAGCAAAATACTTAAGAAGCCTTTTGCCGAAGAAATGATGGCAATGAATAAAATGATGTCCCAGCTTTCGGCTGGAATTCGGCCAAGGGATCTGAATATAGATTCATCCTTAGACATAGATAAAGCAGAGATGTTTCATCGCGTTGTAAATTTGTATAAATACTATAAGGCTTTGGATAGCAATAATCTTGAGGACATGGAACATAATGCTAGGATATTAGAAGAGAATATTGAAGCTTTTCCCGCCTATTCATTACCAGGTCTTTACTATGAACTTTGCTTTTTGGCCTGCATATCTGGTGACGAAGAAAAGGCTAAAAAGTATTATGAAAAGGCTGGAAAAATACTTGAAAGAGATAAGGATGTCAACGGACTTAGAGTTAAAGCATATTTTGAATATTACATAAATAAGGACCATAAGGCAGCATCAACTCATTGTGATAATGCCTTAGCTGTTGCTAATAAGTTTCCTATAAGAGGACAAGCTTTGATGGAAGAGGATTTGGTTAAGGCTTTGAAGGAGAAAATAGAAAGTTAATGTTATATGATTGGGTTGACGTTGGTTAAAAATGTATATTGCAAAGTAAAAGGTTATACAGGAATATTAGAAGAGATAAAGTTTTGGTAAAGGATATGATATTTTTTGAAGCATTAAAATTCCTGCGGATATATATGTATCTCAGAAATTCTGTGACATAATCAGAAAAAATAATTTTACAGGTTTTTGCTTTCGTAAACAGCCGCAACTTTATAACAATGCTAAAATTTAATTGAGTTAATTAATATTTATTCATAGTAGGATGCGTGGTTTCTGTATTTTAAAGAAGCTATGTGTCCTAATTGATTATAATATAGTAGCATTTTATTATGGGTGTGCAACGGCAGATTTAGCAGCTACAACATTTGGAGCATATCAATTTACAAGTGGCATTTCTATTGCAATGAGCGGCGTATCGATAGGAACATCAGGAGTGGTACTTATATCAACAGGTGGTGGGACTGTAATAGGAGTACCAGCAGTGGCAGTATCAGTACCATTAGTAGTAGCAGGTACAGTAGTTGCTGTTAATAGTTTTGGGGTTGTTTATGTAACAGGTAGGAATTATGATGTGAATATAATGTTGGCTAAGAGTAGTGGTGATAATGGAAATGAGGGGGTAGGTAATCCTGAACTGGGAAGTGTAACAGGATATGAATTTAAGCAAGGAATTGACTTAGACCTAAGAGGGTCAGGTAAAACATACCTAGATGCTTTAGATGAGGCTTTTATTAGAAATGGAACTCCGAAGTCTGACTTTAGAGTTACAAAATTGTCTAAAGATGCTAATGTAAAATTATTCCCTGTGGAATGGAGAGCAAATAATGGAGCTGAAGTTAATATTGATATTGGACATACATCTAATGGACCAGATGTACCTCACATAGGGTACCAAACTGGAGGTAAACGTGGTAGTGGAGGTGCTGTTAGAGGTCATATACTAGTTGATGATGTTCCAGTAAATAGATAAAGTATTTACATGGAGGTTACTGAATATGTGGAACATAAGTGAAGAGATACGGTCTGCAGCTAATCGACTAATGATTAAAGCTGAAGAAATCCCAACAAAAGAAGCAGAGGAAATTATAAATAAGGTTATTACTATTTATGCAAGAGGCAATATAGATAGATATATATGGGAAAGAGTAACAAATGAGGTGGCTATAAATCACAAGGATGCTTGGCAATGGATAAATACATTCATTAGCAATTCAGAAGCAATTATGTTTTTTAATCCTTCTGATGAGAAAAAAGCGTATAGATTATCAAATGGGGATGATGTTGTTACTATACTTAGTGAAACATATGGATTCGAATTTTATATAACCAATAAAGAAGCGGATTACTTATTATGTTTTAATCATCATGACGTTTTGATTGCATGCGGTAGCGCTAAGGAGTGGCTGAGAGAGTACAAAGAAAAGCAATGTTAAAGGTAAAATGAATGCAAATTAATATTTATACTGACTACAAAAAAGGGTAATTGATTAACATAATAATTATGCAAGCAAATACTTAGGTTTTGCAAAAGATAGGTAAGTAATTGCCTACATAATTGTAATAATGCAGTGAGAAGATGGAATGAATCAGCTGAATTTAAGTAGGCTGGTTCATTTTTTTAGCAGCTAACGATAGAAAAACTATTAGAAAGAATCCCAAAAATATGACAGGAAAAATTTACTATATTAAAAAAGCAGGAGGTTGTATTGTATCAGATAATAAAAATTAACACAAAATGGAGATAATTTTAAAAAATCCTATTGACATTTAGTGGAGGAAGGTATATTATAATTACATAGTAACAAAATGATAATAACAAAAAGTTAATAAGTGGAGGGTGTAAGATGATTTATCTTAATGATGAGAGGTTAGAGGTAAATAAGTTTCCCAATGGTGAGGCTCTTATTAAGTGTGAAAATTTAAAATTAAATAATAACATTAATGAAATTAGGGTTCATTTTGAAGGAGACGAGGATTTAACTCATTTAATATTTTTAAAGGGACATCTAGATGAAATGAAACTAAAAGCAAATTTGGTGCTTCCGTATATGCCATACAGCAGAATGGATAGGACTGAAGGAGTGACAATCTTCACCTTAAAATATCTGTGTAAGCTTATTAACAGCTTGAATTTTGAAAGTGTGACTATATATGAGCCTCATTCAGAGGTGTGTACTGCTTTATTGGATAGAGTTAAGGTAGTTAATATGTCTAAGATCTTAACGGAAAAGCTTTTAGAGGAATTAAGGACAGGGGACGAGGATGTATACTTGGTTTTTCCTGATGCTGGAGCAGCG
The DNA here is from genome assembly GCA_002385545.1 of Clostridium sp. UBA3947. Taxonomy (GTDB): domain Bacteria; phylum Bacillota; class Clostridia; order Clostridiales; family Clostridiaceae; genus Clostridium_AU. The sequence goes on along the minus strand of DGDR01000029.1, from coordinate 2,627 downwards.
AAAAGATATGGAAAGCAGATAAGTTATGATAGGATACTAACGGCAAGTAAGGAAAGGGACTTTAAAACTGGCTATATAAATAAGCTGGACATTAATGGTGAAATAAAAAGCAAAAATTATAAGGCTGTAATAGTTGATGATTTATGTTCTCGAGGCGGCACCTTTCTCTTAACAGCCTCTAAGCTAAAGGAAATGGGAGCTACAGAAATATATCTAGTAGTTACCCACTGTGAGAATACTATTTTCGAAGGTGAGCTTTTAACCGGTGATTTAATAACCGGAATATATACAACCAACAGCATTTTAAGTAAGGACCACGAAAAAATTAAGGTATATGAAATTTAATGAGGGGGTTTTAAAAATGTCAAAATTATTAGTAGTTATCGATTATCAAAAAGATTTTGTAGATGGAGCATTGGGATTTGAAAAGGCAGCAACCCTAGAGCAGGGCATCTACAATAAGGTTAGCCAATATTTAAAGGAAGGACACAAGGTTTTGTTTACCTATGACACTCACCATAAGGAATACTTGCAAACTAGAGAAGGTAAAAATCTTCCTGTGCTTCACTGTCTTAAGGGTACTGAAGGCCATGAGCTGTATGGCAGCCTAAAGGAGTTTGTTAATGCAGATAACACTTTGCACTATGAAAAAGAAGGCTTTGGTATAGCTCCAAAGGATATGCTTAAACTAGCAGAGGAATTAGGAGAGGATATAAAGGAAATTGAACTAGTTGGAGTTGTAACAAATATATGCGTAATAAGCAACCTAGTAATGTTCCAATCTCAATACAGAAATGCAGATGTTATAGTAGATGCAAGTCTTTGTGCTAGCTTTGATGAGTCTTTGCATGAAAAGGCCTTAGATGTAGCAATTGGATTACAGGCTAAGGTAATAAACCGCTAAGAAATTTTCAACCTAATTAGAAACTGTTCAAAGCAAAGGAGTGTTTATATTGTTAAGTCCGTTGTTATTAACAGATTTTTATAAAACCATTCATCATAAATGTTATGCACCAGGAATGACAAAATTAGTGAGCTATTGGACACCAAGAATGTCTAGAAAAGAGAATATGGATAAGGTTGTAATGTTTGGCCTTCAGCCTTTTATAAAAAAATATTTAATAAAATATTTCAACGATAACTTTTTTAATAGAAGCAAAGATGAAGTAGTGGCAGAGTATAAAAGGATTATTTCAAAAACCATGGGAGCTATAGAGGCAGATACTGAGCATATAGAAGCCCTTCACCAGCTAGGCTATCTTCCCATAGAAATTAAGGCCGTACCAGAGGGAGAAAGGGTAAATATTAAAACACCAATGATTGAAATTTCAAATACTCATGAGGACTTTGCTTGGCTAGTTAACTATCTAGAAACCTTTATGAGCTGCAATATTTGGCAACCAATGACCAGTGCAACCATTGCCTATAGATATAGAGAAATCATGAAAAAGTATTATAATCTTACTGTAGATAATGGAGATGTTAGGAGAGCCTGCGGGGATTTTAGCATGAGAGGCTTCAGCTCCATAGAAAGCGCACAAATTAGCGGAGCTGCCCATCTTCTTTCCTTCTACGGAACAGCTACTATTTCTGCTATTTCATATTTAGAGGAATACTACAACTGTAATATAGAAGAGGAAATAGTTGGTTTAGGCACACCATCTACTGAGCACAGTGTAATGTGCAGCTATGGACAAGATGAATATACAGCCTATAAGAGATTGATAACAGAGGTTATCCCCAGTGGCACCTTGAGCATAGTATCCGACACTTATGACTATTGGAATGTCATAACCAATGTACTTCCTAAGTTAAAGGAGAAAATATTAAATAGGGACGGAAAAGTTGTTATTCGTGGAGATAGCGGTGATCCAGTGAAAATAATTTGCGGTGACAAGGACGCACCAAAGGATAGTCCAGAGTATAAGGGGACAGTTCAACTATTATGGGAAATCTTTGGAGGAGAAATTAATTCTAAGGGCTATAAGGTTCTTAATAGCAAGATAGGGGCCATTTATGGAGATAGTATAACTGTAGAAAGATGCGAGGAAATTTGTGAGGGCCTCAAGGAAAAGGGCTTTGCAGTAAGCAACTGTACACTAGGCATAGGCTCCTACACCTATCAGTATAATACCCGAGATACCTTTGGTTTTGCCTTAAAGGCTACCCATGCCATAATAAATGGAGAGGAAAGATTTATATATAAGGATCCTAAAACAGACAATGCTAACTTTAAAAAGTCTCAAAAGGGCATGTGTTATGTGTATAGATCTGGGGATGATATATTATATAAGGATGAATTAACGATTAAGGAGCAGGAGGAACTTAAGGATAATCTATTGGAAACTGTGTTTAAGAATGGTAAACTAATAAAAGATTATTCATTAAGGGAAATAAGAAATAGATTGCATAAGGATTTTTAGTGATGCAATTTTGACGGGAGGAAACAAGATGAGAAAGGATTTTAACGCCCAAAAGGTAACGGAAGATATTATAAACTGGATAAGGGAGTATTTTCACAAACAGCCTGGAGCTAAAGGTGCTGTTATCGGAATTAGCGGCGGTAAGGATAGCACAGTGACTGCAAAGCTTTTAGTTGATGCCTTAGGCAGAGACAGGGTTTTGGG
>DGDR01000143.1 GCA_002385545.1 Clostridium sp. UBA3947 | reverse complement strand
GTATAAGAGACAGGCTGTAGTCTATGTTAATCTTCATTTCATCACCTCACTTGCTACGGGAGACATGTTCTGTGCATACTGTATATACTGTGTATATCTTATATATACAGTATCACAGCCAAATATTTATGTCAATATATTACATAGCACTTTTTCAAAATTTGATTTTTTATTACTATAAAAATTCTCTAAACCTCTCCTATTAGCTATATTTTCACAAATAAAAAAAGACTTCCTCACATAGTATCTGTGAAAAAGCCTTTCTTTCAATTATCTTATCTTTTTATCTGCTATTTCATAGCTCTTTAAAAGTAGGTTCCTTTCTTCTTCACTGCTCACATTACCTTTTATTATATTACCCTTTATTACCGTTGCATCCCTTTTTGTATTTACTAAAATCCTTCCCATAACATAATCTCTATACTTGGAATCATCAATGCCTAGCATATAAGCAATAGTAGGTATTATATCCGTATGTCCTCCATAGATTTCAAAAACCTTAGGAGTAATTCCCTTGGCATATATTATTAAAGGAATCTCGTGGTCGTATTCCTTCCACCAATTGCCGTCATAGTCTAGTTTCTGAATTTCTTCATTATAATACTTGTGAACTCCTGCATGGTCGCCATAGAGGACCACTACGGTATTATCCAGCATTCCCTCTTCATCTAGCTTTGTTAAAAACATTTCTACCTGCCTATCGGTATAAAGGGCACTTTCAAAATAGCCACCAAGATAGCTTTCATCTATTTCCTTTGGCAAACCTAATTCCCTATACTTCTGGTCAATCTTAAAGGGTCCATGATTGGACATAGTAGGTGCAAATACATAGTAGGGTTCTGGCAAGTTTTTCATCTTTTCCGCCAATTGGCTCAAAAAGCTTCTATCTGATAGGCCATAGCCTACAGTTTCTTCATAATTAAAGGCTCTTAAATCCCATAGTATATCTACCCCAAGGCCATTTTTATGGAGCTCTGTCCAGTTAAATTCTCCAGCCTTGTCAGCATGGGCTGACACTGTAATATAGCCTTCACTTTTTAATATCCTTTGGAAGGAATGAGGATAAACCACTTCCCCATAATGGGTGGCAGTTATTAAGCCTGAAAGGGTAAAGGTTGAGGTGTTAACCATCAGGTCTGCATCAGAGCTGTTTCCCCGGTTATTTTGCTCATATATGTTATTAAAGTAAAAGCCTTCCCTAATAAGCTTGTTTAAGTAAGGTGTTATTTCCTTTCCATTAACCTTTCTATTTATTATAAAATTTTCAAAAGACTCCAGCTGCAAAAATATTATATTTTTACCCTTAAAAATTCCTTTGTACTGATTATCCTCTATAGCTTCCTTATTTTTCTCATGCCAGGCCTTTATTTCCTCTATTTCCTCTTGGCTTTCAAAAGTAAGCAGCTTATTTATTGATCTAATGCCTTGGTGGAGATGATATCCTACTGGACCTGATGCCCTAATAGACATTAACGGAGACCAGCCTACATAAAACATCCGCTTATCCCATCTTGATATTCCAACAATATTGATTAGCCAATAGGAAATAGCCAAGGCACATAGGGATAATGTCAGAGCTCTTCTGAAAGCTACTAAGTTCTTTCTCTCACTAGATTTAATCTTACCTTTTTTTATCCATGCTCCAATTAAGAATAAATCTAATATAAATAAGATATCTATAGGTCTGGGCTGTATTAAAGACCTTTGGAAAGGATTGAAGGTACCAGGAAAAAATAAATTATCAAGGCCCCAGAAGTCTCTATTCACTCTATAGTACCAAAGGTCCGCCAGTAACATCACTGTATATGTTATGTTATAAAGCAGATAAAACCTTACCTGCTTGCCCTCGGAAAACAGGTAACCGAAGGAATAGAATATCCCTATAAAGGCCAAATATACATACCAAAATTCAATGTTTAATGTATATAAGCTTAAGGAAGCAGCATCCTTGGACTCCAATAGGGACATAAATATTACCGTTTTAAGAAGAATTGCAATCAAGGTGATTATTCTAAGTTTTGAAAACTCTTTAGCTTTGATTTCTTTCATCTTATTCATACTTTCTATTTTTAAATTTTAATTTTTCTATTAGGCTAACTAACTTATTAGCTAACCAAATAACTGAAACTAGTAGCATAATATCAAAAATAAAATTAAACAAATACAGCTGTTTTGCTGTATCTGCCTCACCGTTTCCTACATAAGGCATAGGAAATTGCAGCATACCTATTAGCATAAGGGCCCAAAGAAGTTGGATTTTGCCCTTAAGCTCTTCCTTATACCTATTCTTTATATATATATTTAAAGTCACAGAAAAGACTAAAATATACACTAATATAATAAAGGATAAACGGCGTGGAAGCTTACCTTCTCTTATGGATGACCAGAAGGTAAATCTGTTAAACTCACTGATAGGCTCTTGGCTATAGCTTCTAGAATACTTTCCTAGGCCAGTGCTAGTATAAAAAGCTTTTTCAGCAGTATACTGCATACCCTTTATTAGCCTTAAAGGGTGCTTCAAATAGAAGCTTACTAACTTTACATTACTCATCTTACTATAAAATTCCTGAGCGGTAATTGCGGTATGGGGAGCATATTTAGCATATTCGCTGCTAGGAAGATAGGAATGCTTTCCCGCCTCTATTGCCATATCTGGATTCAAGCCTAGATCCATTAAATCCTTCTCCGGAGTATTTGAGTCCTTTAAAATTCCATAAAAAACCGAATTATAGTTAGTGTCTTGACTTAGAGCTTTACTAAAATGGTTCATTCTAATGGGATAGATTATTAGAAGAATATATAATCCCAATAATAACACTGCTTCACTTCTTTTTAGCTTAGCCCTATTATCCCAGAGAACCCCTCCTACCATGACCATTATTACTGGCAAAGCAGTTATGTCCTGTAGCTTAGAGCCTAGAAATAAAAAGGCTGCAATAATTATAAACATTATTCTTAAAAAGAGCTTATTATCCCTCTTCAACCCTTTTACATAATATATGTAGTGGAGCCAGGCCGCCCCGTATAACAGCAGTGTACTTATCATCATAGGCTCACCGTACAAGCTGTTAAACCAAACTAGGTAGTTTCCATCAAAGAAAACAAAAATGCTTAATAAAACTGTTACCAGTAGACTTATTTTATTCTTATAGGTCATGCATCTTAAAATTGTAAATATAGAAAATATGTATATAACAGCGTAAACAGCAGCTAAATATCCAGTTTTAAAAATTCCCTGTCTAAACAGTCTGCAAATAATACATATAAATCTAATCAAATAAACCATAGAACTAGTGCTAAATCCTGATAGCATTTGATGAGAGTTAAGGTCTACTATTTTATAATCCGTTACCGTATACTGAAAAAAGCGCTTGAAATCTGGATTGTTTTTATCACTATCTAATAACTCTATTCCAGCTGGCCCCATTACTCTATCAAAGTCTCCTTGATCTGCCACACCTGGCTGAGGATATATATACAGAACATAGATTACTAAGCTTATGGCAATTACCCAAAAGCTTAGTAATGTGTATTTTTTATATTTATTCTCTAGGCCCAAAATACTCTCTCCTTTATTAGCCTCATAAGCTTTACATATATATTGTAACCTTAGCTAATATTATATCTCCTATACAATAAAAAAACCTTTTATCTACAATGAAACATATGTAAATAAAAGGTCTCCTTATAATATATATTATACTACTGCCACAGCGTACTGGCCAGCAGTTGAACTTTTCTTAACTTCAATTGGGTATTCTTTGCATAGTAAAGCTCTTACGTATCCTCTGTCCTTTGTGGTTGATTCAATATAAAATCCTCTTCCATAATAAAATCTCACTAAAGAAAACAGTCTGGACGCAGTGTGCAGATATAAATTTTTTACCCCTAATTTCATCATGTAATTGTCAACAGCATTTAATAGTATTTTACCAACACCGTTGTTTTGGTATGCTACCCTTACACCTAATCTGCTTAAATATGCTGTATTATCAGGATATACTTGAACTCTTACACTACCAGCAACTTTTCCATCTAATATAGCTACTAGAACTAGCTTAGTTTCCAAGTCTCTTTTTAAATCCTCGTAGCTTTCCTGTAAAGGCTGCACCAGTCCTGTTATACCTGCATTTTCAGCATATGCCCAGAAGGCTTCTTTTGCTGCCTCTATTATTTGAGGAATGTCGTCCTCAACCGCTTCTCTAACCACAAAGGTCATTTTGTCCATCGATCTACCCCCAATCACTTAATTCCTACTGTCATTTTTATACCTTATTACCTGTCTCTTATACACATCT
>DGDR01000008.1 GCA_002385545.1 Clostridium sp. UBA3947 | reverse complement strand
TATAACAACTTTCCTATGAGGCCTTTAAAGTGGAAATCACCTAATTCTGTTCTTAAGGATTTTATCAAGTATTGTGTAACATATGTTTGACAAACCAACATTTATAAAATTTTTTAGTAATTTTATTTCTAAAAAAGGGCTGTTATAAGGTACTTTAAGGCTAAATATTTATCCTAAAATAATATGCTAATAATAGAATATTTATTATATTTATTGGCGATGATTGTAATAAGGAAAGCTAAAATTTATTGGTGCTTATATCAAAGCAAAACATTTCATATCTATAGAGAGGGTTGCTTATGAGTTACATTTTATCTACAGCCTTTATACTATATATAATACTTACCCTGACACTTATTGTACTTGAGCGAAAGCAGCCGGAAAAGACTATTGCTTGGCTTTTAATTTTTGTTCTTCTTCCTCCAGTAGGTATATTACTTTATCTTTTTTTAGGCCGCAATTGGAAAATTCATAAGCTGCCAGAAGAATTTTCTCCAACTATTCAAGAGCTTATACATAGCGCAATGGAATATTTACCTAATATGGAGTATTTGCCTCTTATTAAATTAGTGGCAAACAATAGCAACTCCCCTTTATATGTTCATAACGAAATAAAGATTCTAAACAACGGTGAAGAGAAATTTGCTTTATTAAAGAAGGAATTAGAAAAAGCCAAACATCATATTAATATGGAATACTATATAATGAAAAGCGACACTATTGGAAATGAAATAAAGGACATTCTTATAAAAAAAGCCTTGGAAGGTGTGAAGGTTAGAATTATTATGGATAGGGTAGGATCCATATCTGTTACAAAAGCTTATATAAGGGAACTTCGCGAAGCAGGAATAGATGTAATTCAATATTCTTACTTTCTAGCCCCTCTACTTAGAATATTTAATACACAAATCAACTTTAGAAATCATAGAAAAATTGTAATTATAGATGGAGAGGTTGGTTTTGTCGGCGGAATCAATATCGGAGATGAATATTTAGGTAAAGGTAAGCTTGGTTTTTGGAGAGACACCCATCTTATGGTTAGAGGGGATTTTGTTTTAGGCCTTCAAGCGGTGTTTATTGATGATTTTATAACTATAAAAAATGCTCATAAGGAACTTTCCTTTCAAGGAGAAGATTTTAGAGACTACTTTAAAACGCCTTCCGTTGATGGCGGAAAGGTAATGCAATTAGTTAGAAGCGGTCCTGATTCAAAGTATCATTCAATTGAACAGGCCATACTGAAAATGATTAGTTTATCTAAAAAAAATATTTATATAACCTCCCCATATTTTGTTCCCTCTGAAAGTCTTTTAACTGCTCTTAAAATAGCATCTTTAAGCGGAATTGATGTAAAAATATTATTTCCTGGTACCTATGACCATCTTATGGTTTATTATGCTTCCAGAACATACTTAGCAGAATTGTCCAACTGCGGCGTTGAAGTGTATTTATATAATCCCACTGCTTTTATTCATTCTAAAATTATCACCGTAGATGGAAGGATATGTACTGTAGGCACTGCTAATATGGACAGAAGAAGCTTCGAGCTTAATTATGAAATCAACGCAATTATTTATGACAGCCAAGTAACTGAAGAGCTTGAAAAGCACTTCCTAAACGATTTAAAAATAAGCAGAAGGATTCCTCCTGAAGAGTGGACTAAAAGCTCCTACCCTGTAAAATTATTTGAATCCTTCTGCAGAATCTTTTCTTCATTGTTATAAATATAAATATTATACACATAGGATGCATAATAACCTATTAGAAACCTGCATCCTATTCTTTTTTCTCATAAAACTAATCTACCAATGATGATACTAATATAAATCTAAGTTTTATAGATTATCGTTAACTCATCTTTTCCCATAAGCCTTTCAGTTAAATATCCCATCATAATCACGCCGGGAAGATTTATAAGCAGCCTAAGGAAGGTAAAATTATAGCCTAAGTATGATATCTCAAAAAGCACTGTGGATACCTTAATGACACACCAAGCGTTCATAAAGATAATTACATTAGAAAATTTAACTCCCTTTTTAATAAGTACAGCAGTAAAGGGAAAGGCAGCATACATAGGACCTGCTCCTATTATTCCTACAAGCATGGCTAGTATTATACCCTTTACTCCAGAATCCTGGCCCATATATTTTATCATTCTTTCCCTAGGTATCCATACATCCATCAAGCCTAATAGAATCATAATTGGAGGAAGCACTTCTACCATTTGAAAAAAGCTATTTTTTGCTAACTTGAGAGCCTTTAGCCCTGTATCCTTATTAAGTAATATTAAAGCCATTATAATAAGCAATACACCTAGAAAAAAGCTATATCTTTTAATTATTTTTTTCATTTTTTATACCATCACCTTCTCAAATATATATGCCACTATAAAAGAAAAGAGAAAGGCTAGCAGGTTTCTTATAAATGCTCCCTTTTTACCTATATATTTAGCTTCTAAGGGAAAGGTAGCAATTCCAACTAAAGTTAAGGTTGATACCAAAGCTGCTATTTGAGTGTAACCTGCTCCATTTTTCAAAAGAGTATCTGCTGTGGAAAAGGCAACGAAGGTTGGCATTAAGGTTATAGCTCCAAGAAGCGCTGAAATAAAAACACCAATAAAACCTGATTCCTTTCCGCTAACCTTAGATATCATCTCCGGTGTAACCACTGATAGAAGGATTCCAACTATGCATACTACAGCTAGAAATTGAGGCATTATCCCCTCAAAGGAAACCCATGCCTTTTTTAATGCAAGCTTTGTCTTTTTTCTATCCTTTAGAAAGGATACTACTAATAATATAGCTGCAACACTATATAGAATTATTCCTGTCATAGCTTTAGCCCTAAAAATTGCTTATAATATATTTGTATTCTTAAGTTTAGTAGAGGTTACAAGTATAGCTTATACTTGTTCAGCTCTATGTTGTAAGGAGTGATATAGCTATGGAATATATTGGACATAGTGGACCATTGAATTTCATAGGCACTGGCAGCGCCTTTAATTACAATTTAGGAAATAACTCTGCCTTTATAAAAAGAGGCTCTACAATGCTGCTAATAGATTGTGGGGGTTCAGTATTTCATACTTTAGGCAAGCTTAAGCTATTTCATGATATAAACCGCTTATATGTAGCCATAACTCACTTACATCCTGATCATGTAGGTTCTCTTGGTGATCTTATTTTTTACACCTACTACGCTTACCAGTTTAAGACCACTTTAATTTACCCTGATCCCCCTTCCCTAATCAATCTACTAGCTTCTATGGGGGTAACGGAGGAGTTTTATGATTTTCTAACTATAAGCAATACTAAGGAAGTCAAAATCAGTGATATAAATATAAAATACCTTATTCAAGATCATTCAAGCACACTAAAGAGCTTTGCCTATATACTTGAGCTAGCTGGCACAAAAATTTACTACAGCGGTGATGCTAAGAGCATTCCAGATATTATATTGCAGCAATTGTCCACTAACGAAATAGATTATTTTTATCAAGATACCTGCAGCTATGAAGGGGATCAAATTCCACACTTATCACTAAATAAGTTGGCTGATTATATTCCTGCTAACCTAAGACACAAGGTTTACTGCATGCATATAGATGAGAGTTTTGATATTACAAAAGCCCAATCTTTAGGCTTTAAGATTGCAGTTAATTATCACAAAGTAGACTTGTAAGGACTAGCAATACTATTATTCAAAATGGGGCTGTGGCACAATTAACTTAATTCATTATTTGTGCCACAGCCCCTTATAGTTAGTGTGTTAAATAATTTACAAACATAATTTAACAAATCATAGCAAGAATTAGCTTTATGTACTATAATATTTACATATGACGCTAAATATTATAGCTTAATTTTTTACTGTTTATATGTGGGGGAATACAAATGAATTCATTTACTAGTACTAAAGATAAATTTATATCCAGAGAACTTCTAATAGAATTAAATAAGGCTGGAATTATAACAAATGTTAGCTCAAATTGCTTCCATATACTTGGTTATACAGATAAAGAAATGCTAAACACCAATATTTCCAACTATATTAAATATAGTTTTGATGATATAGCTTCAACGAGAAATTTTAATACAGAGATTATAACAAAGGATGGATTGAAACTTTATTTTGATGTTCATGCCACCCCAATAGTAAACGATAACAATGTTGAAAGTTTGTATCTTTCTATAATTAATATTACTAAATACAAGGAGCTTGAAGCTCGTGAAAAAATGTTCTATAAAATGTGTGAGAATTCAAAGGACCTCATTTGCAGATATGAACTGGTGCCTGAACCAAGATTTACATACTTAAATAACTCCATTGAAAGTCTTCTAGGGTATACCGTTGAAGAATGCTGCAAGAATCCTATGTTACCCTTTGAAATTACTCATCCTGATGACATCCATAAACAACTAGCAAAAATAAATAGCAAAACAGACTTTTCACAGCTGTTTGAAATAAGATTTAAGCATAAAGATGGCCACTATATATGGTTGCAGGATTATATTATCCCCACCTTTGACGATAATGGACAACTTATTGCTGTTGAATCAATCACTAGAGATGTAACCCATATAAAAGAATTCGAATATAGGCTTGAAAGATTGGGCTACACTGATAATCTAACAGATTTATATAATCAAAATTATTTTTTAAAGGAAATAAACCTTTTAAACTCTACAGTGAATGTTCCCGTTGGTATCATCGTGTGTGATTTAGATAGATTAAAATATGTTAATGATTCTTGGGGACACTTAATCGGTGATGCCCTTATAAAAAATACAGCAAAGGTTTTGAAATCGGTATTTGATAATGAACAAGTAGTGGCAAGAGTGGGCGGAGATGAGTTTGTTATTATAATAAAAGATAAGTCATATGCTGAAGTAGAAGATCTTTATAACAAGCTTCAAAATTCTATTACTTTATTCAATGAAAGAGATATTAATATCCCTATTGATATATCCATTGGCTTTGCTTACTCAGAAACCTCAGTTTCAAAAATGCAAATAGTATTAGACGATGCGGACAACCATATGTATAAAAATAAAAGATACAAAAGGCAAGAAGCTTAATTTAAGGCTGCTGTTACATAACTGGCAAAATTGCTGGTTGTGTAGCAGCCTTTTGTTGCTTGTTAGGCAATGCAGTTTGCTTTATTATCTGATGGTTAGCCTGTAAAGGTAAGGATATATACTTTTTTGCATATATTGCTTTGTTTCAAAATGGTGTTGATGAATAAGAAGAGTGTATTAGGACAAGCAGTAATGAGCATTTTTAAAGTAAGAAACTTTTACACAACTAGCAAATCAGTTATTGTGCAAATGCTCTTTTTTTAAAGATAGAAACCTGTCTCTTATACACATCT
>DGDR01000184.1:22504-22633 GCA_002385545.1 Clostridium sp. UBA3947 | reverse complement strand
CTTAGAATAATATAATTGTTAGTGTTATTAAAATAAAAGTTGCTTTGTTTAAAAGGTTTATGAAAAATGGACAAGTTATAAAAATATTTATCAACTCCTTTTTGTAACAAAGCAACATAGCAAAAAAAC
>DGDR01000184.1:20417-22310 GCA_002385545.1 Clostridium sp. UBA3947 | reverse complement strand
AACAAAGCAACATAGCAAAAAAACAAACCCATCTTAGCCATTACAAGTAATTGCTGTTCCGATACTGGGTAGGAGTAACACCAGTAAAGGCCTTAAAGGTACGAGTAAAATGGCTTTGGTCATAAAAGCCTAGCAGTAGGGCAATATCTAAAATGCTTTTAGTAGTACTAAGCAATAAGGTTTTAGCCCTATCTATTTTTATTTTTTTGGAATAGTGCATAATAGTTGTCCCCATTTTACTTTTAAAACATTTTGAGGCATAGCTCATAGAAATACCAAGGTCCTTTGATAATTGCTCCAAGGAAACATGGTTCTCTATGCGAATGTGTAAATATTGTAGAAGTTTATTTACAATAAAGGTATCCGTAACCTCTGCATCATAGATTAACAGGTCTAGGTACTTAGAAGCAATTTCTAGCTCTAGGGCTTGGAGCTCTTTTACAGTGGAAGCCTTAAAAATTTTCATGTAAAACTTGTTGTAGAGCTCGCTGAAGTTTTCCTTGTAGGTACCTTTGCCTAAAACCTCTCTAATATACTATATTCCACATAAAAAGGTCATTTTTTTTGTGCTGGAAGGGAATATTATTTTCTAGCTCCTCTTTGTGCTTTTTGCTTATTAATTCAAGGATGTTGGCTTTAGAATTAGATTCAATAAGCAGTGAGATAGTAGGACTAAAAAAATACTTATCAGATATAAAGCCTTCTAAAGGCATTTTATCACTCCTCTAGCAAAATGGTTGTTTTGCTCTAATGTAGCATTATAAAAAAGAGTCGTCAATACAAATAGTTAAAATATGTACAAAAAATATCTAATATATACAAATAATCAATTAAGTCTTTGATATAATGAGAATATAGAAGAGCTGCAAATATAATGTATGGAGAGGATAAAAAAATGAATATACACGCGATATTTCATAATACTACCGTTCCCTATGCCTATGCAAAGGATAAGGATACCCTAATTCTTAGACTTAGAACCGCAAGAAATGATATGAGTAGAGTTAAGGTATATTATAAATGCAGATATGACTGGCAAAATCCTTTTTTAGAAGAAGATATGAAGCTTTTTGCTCAAACAGATCTTTTTGATTTTTATGAAATTGATGTGCAGGTAGAAAAAAACCGGTACAGATATTACTTTGAGCTTATTGATAGAGAAGGCAATAAAATATACCTAGATGAAAGAGGTTTAAGGGAGCAAGAAGTAAAGGTTCCAGAAGCCACAGCCTTTCAATATGCTTATATTGGTGAGGCAGACGTTTACCAGGAATGTAAATGGATGCAGGAGGCTGTAGTTTATCAGATATTCCCTGATAGATTTTGTAACGGTGATAAAAGCAACGATCCAGAAAACACCTTGGAGTGGGGACAGCCAGTTTCTCATAGTTCTATGTTTGGAGGAGATATTCAAGGTATAATAGATAAGCTAGATTATCTACAGGATTTAGGTATAAATTTAATTTATCTTACTCCTATCTTTAAGGCTAACTCAAATCATAAGTATAATACTACCGATTACTATGATATAGACCCTCAGTTTGGAACTGTGGAACTAGTGAAGGAATTGGTTAAAAAGTGCCATGAAAAGGGAATAAAAATTCTTTTCGATGCAGTATTTAACCATTCGGGAAGCGATTTCTTCGCCTTTAAGGACCTGCTAGAAAATCAGGAAAACTCAAAATACAAGGATTGGTTTTTTCCAGAAGGATATCCTGTAAGCCTTGATAAGGTTAATTACTATACCTTTGCTAATAATGTAAAGCATATGCCCAAGTTTAATACAGCGAACCCAGAAGTGAAGGAATACTTACTAAAGGTTGGTGAGTATTGGGTAAAGGAAGTTGGCATAGATGGATGGCGCCTAGATGTTTGCGATGAGGTAGACCATGA
>DGDR01000184.1:0-20129 GCA_002385545.1 Clostridium sp. UBA3947 | reverse complement strand
TTCAAAGGTGCCATGGTAGACTTTTTTGCCAAAAGTAGTATAAGCGAGAAGGAATTTGACAATATTATAACTATGAATAGGGTTAACTACATGAGCAGTATTACAAGGCAATTATGGAATCTCTTTGGAAGCCATGATACAGCAAGGTTTTTATATGAATGTGGTGAAGATATAGACAGAATGAAGCTAGCAATAGTTTTCCAATTTTGCTTTATTGGCGTTCCTTACATATATTATGGCGATGAGGTCGGTATTACTGGAGGGGATGATCCCTTAAATAGAGCTTGTATGATTTGGGATGAGGATAAGCAAAACAAGGAACTCCTTAATCTATATAAAAAGCTCATTGCTATTAGAAAGGAAAACAAGGAGCTGGTTTATGGGGACTACAGGCCTCTTTATTTAGAAGATAAGGTTATAATCTTCGAAAGAAATGATGGCAAGAATTCAATGATAGTTGCCATAAATAACAATGAGGAATCTTATATTGTAAATAAGACCTTTGATAAGAAGGCAGTAGACCTTATTACTGGAGAGACTATATCTTTGGACAAGGGGCTTACCTTAGGGAAAAGGGAATACAAAATTTTAAAGGTAGTGGAATAAGCTTTGTATTTCAATTAACTATGTCAATTAACTCAAAGTAGAAGCTTCAGCCTTGCTGAGGCTTTTCTTTCGTGCCCTTGTATATAAATAATCAAGAGAAGATACTTTTCATAAAGTTGCAATATATGTTAATATATCTTATGTGACCCTATATTATGGAAGTTAGAGGTGATTGATATGAAAAATAAAAAGTTAGTAATTAGTAGCTTGATAGTTGCTTTTATACTTATTATAGCTGCAGGCATATTTATTACACAGGGGATAAAGATAGAAAAGAAGGATAATTATGTAGCTAGCAGCAATACTACAGATGATAACACAAGTAAGAAAAATAAGGTAATCCCCCATCCTAAGGAATGGGGAGATAATAAGGATAAGCTGAGTTTAAAGGACAACAGAACTGCCTATAAAATACAGGTTTCTTTTGATGAAAAAAATAAAAAGCTTTTTGCTTATGAAAGGGTTAAGTTTAGAAACAATTATAGCACTGCCCTAAAGGATGTAGTTTTTCATTTGTATCCAGATTCTTATAACACTGCAGAAACTAGGCCTAGTATAGGGGATACTCCAAAAAGTCTAAAAAGAAGTGAAATTGGAGATATAAAAATTAACTCTGTAACCTATAACGGAAAGAAGGTAAAGTATTCAGAGGATAAGCAAATATTAAAGTTTAAGCTAGATAAAGAGTTAAAGCCCGGTGAGGAGGCAGAGGTGGTAATTGACTTTACCTTGAAAATACCTTTGTCTCAGGACAGATTAGGATATTATGGCGATGAATATTCTATAACAAACTGGTATCCTATCCTGTCCATATATGATGAAAAGCAGGGACTTTGGGATGAAAATCCCTTCCATCCTGTAGGAGAATCTAATTATAGCGATTGCTCAGATTATCAGGTGGAAATTTTGGTGCCTAAAGGGATGGTAGTTGTAACTACTGGAGTTCAGCAAAATAAGGAAAAGCTCGAGGAAATGGAAAAGCTCACCTTTCAGGCGGAAAATGTTAGGGATTTTGTTTTCTTTATGAGTGAAGATTATAAGGTTGTTTCTAAGGATGTGAATGGAGTAAGGGTAAATAGCTACTACATAAAGCATGAAAGTACTGCGAAGAGGATGTTGGATTTAGCATGTAAGTCCTTAGAATTCTTTAGTCAAACCTATGGAGAGTACCCTTACAGTGAGTATGATGTGGTAGAGACCCCTTTGTCTGGGGGAGCTATGGAGTATCCTACCGTTACTCAAATGGGATATTATAATCGAATGCCAGAGACACCTAATCCTAAAAGTCTATCTTTTGAAGATGAGGCTGTGGTCCATGAAACTGCCCATCAATGGTTTTACTCCATTATAGGAAACAATGAATTTAAAGATCCTATTTTAGATGAAAGCTTTACCTCCTATGCTACAGCTCGGTTCTTTGAGAATGAATATGGGGAATATAACAAACTGGCAGTAAAGGGATCCTTCCTAGCCTATATTTATGATTATAATCCTCCAATTTATAGAAGCACAGATCAGTATAGCTGGAACGATTTTGCTGTTATCGTCTATAAGATTGGCCCTATAGTATTAGAGGATCTTAGAAGGAAGGTTGGAGACGAAAAGTTTGACGATATATTTAAAACCTATTACAATAAATATAAGTACAAAAATGCAAGTTTAGAAGGCTTCTTGGATATAGTGGAAGAAAAGGGGGGCAGCGAGGTGAGTGAATATATTAGAAAGGCCTTCACTTCTAAGGATTATTCAGTAGAAGCAATGAAATTAACCGATGAAGAAGTAAAAAAAATATTAAGTAATTGAGGTAAGGGACTATGTACGAAAATTATATTTTTGATTTGTATGGAACACTAGTGGATATTAACACAAATGAAGCGAGAAGAGGGCTATGGCAAAAGCTTGCTCTATTTTTCAGTTACAATGGAGCCTTTTATAAGTCCACTGAGCTTAGAAAGGCTTACATAGCAGAAGTAAAAAAGGAATTAGATAAAAATACCAAGACCAAATATCCAGACATTAATGTTTCAATAGTTTTTGAAAGACTTTATAGTAACAAAGGAATAAAAGGAAGCAAGGAGCTTATTACTCAAACTGAAAGATTATTTAGAACTCTATCAGTAGACTATATAAAACTTTATCCAGGGGCCTTGGAGTTACTACAGGCTTTAAAGGCTAAGGGAAAGAAGATATATATGCTTTCCAATGGGCAGCGTTGCTACACTGTTCCAGAGCTAAAGTATCTGGGAATACATGATTATTTTGATGCCTTATATAGTTCTTCTGATATAGGAATATGCAAGCCAGATCCTGCATTTTTTAAACATCTAATTAAGGAACATAATATCGATGTATCTAAAAGTGTGTTTATAGGTAATGACGACATATCAGATGTGGAAGGTTCCAAGAGTGTAGGGCTTGATTGCATTTACATTCATAGCAATCTTTCTAGAAATATTACAGAAGTAGATAGTACCTATGAAATCTGGGATGGGGACCTAAGTAAGGTTTTGAAGTTTAAGCGTAAGTAATAATATGAACATAATTAAGGGCTGTGGCATTTTTTAGTGCCACAGCCTTAAGTATTTCAAGCTAGTTTTGCTGGTCGGTAGGTATTTGGCTCTGATCAGTGGTTGGTTCCAGCTGGTCAGTATGTGCTTCAGGTTGGTCAGTAGGTATTTTGAAAAAGAGTTCCTGTGAATATCGTTGTCCCTTTAATAAATCATATTGAATCATCCTGTAATCTTCAAGTAATTCCTTTTCTTCCTCTGAGAGATCTGTAGTTTTTATAGCATCCTGAGCATCTATTAGCATATTATGCTTTAAGCCAGGTAAGGTTTTCTTTATTTCCTGTAGCATAGCATAGTGAGGAGTAATTGGTTCGTTTAAAAGATCGTAGAGAATTACACCTAAGTAAGCTGGACTTACAGTCTTTAAATCTATCTTCTGCAAGTCAAAGTTAGAATAAATAAACAAAGGAGTTTGCCATTTTAGTCTTTCATTATCAAAGCTATCCTTATCATATCCTGCCTGTTCATATACATCGCTTTTAAAGGATGGAAGATGGTCTCCAAAGAATATTACTACTGTTGGCTCATCCATTTGCTCTAAAGCGTCAATTAAGTTTCTTGTTGCAATGGAGGATTGCTTTATACCTTCAGCATAGATTTCCATGTGTTCCTTAGCTTCACCAGTTAAGCCTTCTACAGTAATGGAATTTTTTCCATGCTTTCCTTCCTCTATAGGCAGGTGATTTTGCATGGTAACAGTATGAATAAACATAGGAGAATCAGTATTCTTTAGTTTGTCCACTATTTCATTTACAACAGATTGATCTGATACATAGGCATTCTCGCTCAATCTATCAGCAGAAATTAAGTCATCCTCTCCTAAAAAGTTATTAAAGCCCATGGCGTTATAAACCTTGTTTCTCTTATAAAACTGCTTTTTGTAAGGATGAATAGCAAGGGTTTCGTAGTTCTTTTCTTCCAACATACTTACTAGTGAAGGGAAGAAGGATTTTGTATCAAAAGCCTGTTGGTAAGGGATAGACCCTGGGGTTAAATTATACATCGATAATCCTGTAAGAACCTCAAACTCTATATTAGCTGTATTTCCACCAAAGCCTGGGGATAATAGGTTTCCTGATGAGGATTTAGCTATTACATCCCTTAAAGCTGCCATAGGATCTTCGCTAAAGGTTACAGCCTCTAGGGTAGTTGGATCCCAGAAGGTTTCATTCATAAAGGTTATTATATTTGGTTGTATTTCAGAGTTATTTTTGCCCTTCTGTTGGTTTATTTCCAATGCCTTAAGGGTATATTTATCTACTATTGCTTGAATAGCTTCTTGAGAGTATCCATCTGGCTGCTCCATAATGTCATTTTGTAGGTTTGAAAGAAGACCGAAAATAAAGCCGTTGTATTCATAGTTACGGGGTTGATTCCACAAAACTATTTGTACCCCTGCGTTGGCAGCCAGTACATTGATAAAATTATTGCTGAAAAATAAGTAGCAATACACTATAAAGCTAGATAAAGTGAATATAGCCAGTCTAGATTTAGCTCCTATTTTTATTTTAGGTAGCTTTTTAACTACATATACTAATAAAGCTATAAAAAGTACAATTGCAATAATTAAAACTATTAAGAGATTTCCGCCTACCATTTGAATAAGAGACTCTATATTTTTTATTTGATAAAAGTCTACAGGGTATAGTGGCTCGCCAAGTATAGAAATTTTTTTGCTATTAGAGTAGCCTATAAGCTCTAGTATAACTAAGGCTATAATTGAGCTAACATATGGGTTTCCAATAATGGAGAACAACAGTAGATATAAGAAGAAAACAAATAGACTACTTAAAAGAAATATTTTATAGTTATCTGTTATCCACCATATGGTATTCCAAAAGTTTTGAGACATTTGGAAGAATTGAAGAAAAAAAGTTGTTATTAAAGAGAAAACAAAGGAAATTAAAATAGCCTTGGCTAATTTACTTTGTATAATCCGTTTAAAACTAAAGCTTTTATATTTGTTAATTACAAATGCTTTTAATTTAGTAAACATTTTATCCTCCTATTGAAAACATAATACTTACCATATTTAATTATATAAATATGATATTATTTATAAATATCTAATCAATCATATTATTCTACGAATTAAATTGATGTTTGGAGTTAGACATCTATAAATTACAAATAATATAATATACCTTTTGTCAAAAAAATTAAAGTCTATTATTAATATAACACAAATATCATAAAAAGGTAAAACATGGTTGAAGATTATCATTATATATTATACAGTTTTTTTAGGAAATTTGAAACTAATTCTGTTTTTTTTACATATTTTTTTTAAGTTAGGCAATTCTAATACCTAGAGGTGAGTAGCTTGAAAAAGATTATACTAACACTGTTATGCCTTGGGATTATTGGAAGTGTATGGTCAGTTGCTAATGCAATAACTGAAATAAGAGCGGTTTTTAGATCAGAGGATAAGGAATACATAAAAACCATGAAACAGGATTTGCTATGCTTAAAAATGGCTTATCCAGATTACATAGTTGGCTTTGAAGGCAAAATAGGTGATAAGGTTTATGTAGTGATGAAATCTGGCAAGAAAATAATTTATGATGATAAAAGGGAAAAGAATCATGAGGAAAAGCTTGCTAATCCAGATTTGCAGGATATGCTAGAACAGATATATCCTCTTACTACTACAAGAAAGCTTATGGATAAGAGCTTTGATCCTGGTAGGAGCAGGGTATATGAATTAATGTCAGAGGTTTATGGAGCCAGTGAGGCAAATATAAAAAGAAATCTTACTAATGTAGTTATAGGCGGTAGGTATTGCCAGTTCAACAAAAATAACAGGGCAGCAGCTTCCTTAAGTGCAGCTATAAAAGAAGTTAATGAGCTAATTAAAAGCAATAAGAAAATAGGAGCCTATGTTTATCCCGCTAGCGGAACCTATAATTACCGTAGGATAGCTGGAACCAATAGACTAAGTGCTCATTCCTATGGTATTGCTATAGATCTAGCTGGTAGCAAGTGGGACTATTGGAAGTGGGCCACTGCAGAGCAAGGACAAAAACGCCTTTCTACCTATCCTGTGGAGCTGGTAGAAGTATTTGAAAGGAATAACTTTGTTTGGGGTGGTAAATGGGGACATTTTGATATTTTACATTTTGAATATAGACCAGAAATAATAATGAAGGCAAGGTATTTTGGAGGAAAGCAAAAGAATGATGAAAAGTGGTTCTATGGTGCACCAGCAGAGGATGAAAGGGTAAAGGAATATATAAAACAGATAGATGAGACACTAAAGGAATAGTTGAATATAGATAGGACACTTGGCTAATAATAAGGGTAACTATAATAATTTAATTTTAAGGAGATGCTGCCTATGGGTATGTACACAGGTGTTGTAAAATGGTTTGACAATGAAAAAGGATATGGATTTATATCCGCTAATGCAGGAAATGATGTATTTGTTCACAAAAACAGTATTAGGGGCGAAGCTAATGACAAAGAGCTCCACGAGGGAAGCCAAGTAATTTTTGATATAGTGGAGAAGGAAAAGGGACCTATGGCAATAAACGTGCAAAAGCTTTAATCAAAATAAAGATAAGAATAAATTGGTTGCATAATTTTCACTTAAATGATATACTTTACAGAGGTTAAAATTATTAATTGGTTCCGTAAAGTTATAATAGTTGATTATATAAATAAGAATAAGGTTTCTAGAAGATGTCTTTTGTAGAAATTACTCTATAAGAATTGATTCTTATAGAGTTTTTGTTTGTGGGTATAATACTTTTATATGAACCAAAAATTAGTTGTGAAACCTTAATAAGCTACATAAAATTAACTAGTGAAAGAGGGGAAGTAAATGGAAGAGAATAAATTTCACCAATTGGGTTTATCAAAAGAAGTTATGAAAGCTATAGATGATATGGGATTTGAAGAACCTTCAAGTATACAAGCAGAAGTAATACCTATATTATTAGAAGGATATGATGCTATTGGCCAGGCTCAGACAGGAACAGGTAAAACCTTAGCCTTTGGGGCACCTATATTAAGTAAAATAGAAAAAAAGCAAGGTAAGATAAATAGTATCATACTCACTCCTACAAGAGAGTTAGCTATACAGGTAAATGATGAGCTGAACCGTATTGGAAAATATACTAGAGTAAAGCTACTACCAGTTTACGGGGGGCAGCCAATAGAAAGACAAATATCTGCTATTAAAAGAGGGGTAGACATAATTGTTGGAACACCAGGCAGGGTACTGGATTTAATTAGAAGAAATATTATGGATTTAAGCGATATAAAATTCCTAGTTTTAGACGAAGCAGATGAAATGCTTAATATGGGATTTATAGATGACATAGAGGAGATAATCAAAAACTGTAGTAGTGACAGACAGACTATGTTATTTTCTGCTACTATGCCTAATGAAATAAGAAGGCTAGCCCAAAGGTATATGAAAAAGGATGCTAAGCATGTAACTATAGCTAAAAGTACCTTAACAGTATCTACTGTTAAGCAGTATTATTATGAAATTAAGCAAAAGGATAGATTTGAGTCCTTCTGTAGAATTCTAGATGCAGATGAGCCTACAGCAGCGATAATCTTCTGTAAGACTAAAAAAGGTGTTGATGAGCTAGTAGAAGCCATGCAGGCTAGAGGGTATAATGTGGAAGGTATGCATGGAGATATGAGTCAAAATCAAAGGCTTAATACCTTGAGAAAGTTTAAGGAAGGCAGTATTGAGTTTTTAGTTGCTACAGATGTTGCTGCTAGAGGAATTGATGTGGAAAATGTAAGCCATGTAATTAATTATGAGCTACCTCAGGATATAGAATCCTATGTACATAGAATAGGAAGAACAGGAAGAGCCAATAGAGAAGGAATAGCTTATACCTTAGTAACTGCAAGGGAATACAGAACTCTAAAGCAAATTGAAGCAGTGACAAAGGGCAGGATTAAGCGCAGAGAGATACCTAGCGTAGACGATATCTTTTTAACTAAATATAAAAATATCCTATCTAGGGTAAAGGCGACTTTAGAGAAGGACAATTACAAAAGGTTTGTTCCTTTAGCTGCAGAATTAGATGAGGAATTTAATTTAGTAGATGTGGCTGCGGCCTTGATGGATATAATCTACAGCAAGGAAGTAAGTTTCGACTATGATAATAATACCATGGATTCATCACCCAGCTATATAAGATTATTTATAAGTGTTGGACGTATGGATAGGATTGACCCTAAAACCCTGTTAAAGTTCTTTAATAGCAATGCGGATGTAAATAGGGAAGAAGTAGGAGATATAGATATATTAGATAAGTTTACCTTTGTAGATGTATTGGAAGAGGTAGCAGATGACATAATGAAAAAATGTAGCGGTAAGAAATTATGCGGCAGGAAGGTAAGGATAGAGGTATCCAAACCAAGAATTTAAAAGGAATAAGCTTTAATTTATTAGATTCAGCAATGCTGAATCTTTTTTAATACTTTCTATTTTGTCCATATTCTAGTAAAATATTGTTATGTATCAAAATCAAGTTAAGGAGAAGTCTATGGGAATAATGAATTTATCACAAATAATGGATAAATCCATTGATATATTAAGAGAAAAAATCAGAACAATAGTTTTATACTCTCTTTCATTTTTAGGTATTTCTATTGCAGCATTTTCTGCATTGCTAATAGGTACGTCCATATTGCTTGCAATTATATACGTTATAGGTGGAAATGATGTTCTTGTGATAATAACAGCAGTTGTTACAGTATTAATAATACTGACTCTAAGAGGAACCTTTAGTGTTGGTATAACAGCGGTATGTAGCGAAAGGTTTTTCCTTAGGAAGATTGATACAACTAAAGCTATAACAACTGCTCTTAAGAAGTCTGGCATGGTTTTTTGTGTTAATCTAATCATGGTTATAGTATCTATACCTTTGTGGTTTGTAGGGTATGGAATACTCTACTTAATGGGTGAGGTAATAGAAAAGGTTATTTTTCCAATAAAAACTGGCAGATGGATGCTTATAGTAGGGATTCTATTATTAATAGTGCTATTTGTGTTACTAGTAGGAATGATTGTAGCACTATTAACAGTTGTTGGTTTTTACCCACAGGTGCTTACCATTGAAAATACTGGGCCTTTAAAAGCTATATCAAGAAGCTGGAGTTTGGTTAAACACAACTATTGGAGGATTTTTGGAACAATAATTTTATTTTACTTAACTATATTGGTATTTCAAACATCAATAGAAAACCTAGTATACTTAGCAGTTAGTATAATTTATTTTCTTATGAAGTTTTTAGGTGTGTCTGTGGACTACATGATAGTTATAATGATAGTAAGCAATCTAATGCAGTTACCTAGTTTCTTGCTATCCTTTTTACTGATTACGCCTATTTATTCAATTATGATGACTATGCTCTATTTTAATCAAAAAAATAGGCAAGAGGGCTTTGACATTTGGTTACGACTTAGAGAAATTCAAATAGATAATGAAAGGAAGCGGGCAAGTGAGTTTATTACATATAATCGAAACTTCCCAAAGGAAATTTAATGAAGCTGTAAATGAGGTTTTAGAGAACCCCAAATATAGCTTTCTCAAGTCTGAGACAAATAGCTATATAGAGTTCATAAGGGAAAAAATAAGAAATACTATTAAAAGATTTCTTGAAGAAAAATTATCAGATACATCTATAAATAAGGGAGCCTCATTGATAGTAATAATAGTTCTATTAATTGTATTTGCTGTCATTATAGCCTGGATAATCACTAGGATTATTAGGGGTTTTGAAAGAAAAAAGCCTATCAAGAATATTTTAGGGGAATATATAGATGAAAATACCACTCCTCTTAGCCTAAAAGAAAAGGCAGTAAAAGCAGTGCAAATGGGTAATTTCAGAGAAGCTATAAGATACGATTATATAGCCTTACTATTTTTACTGCATGAAAAAGGCTTTATATATTTAGAGGAAACAAAGACGAATGAAGAAATATATAACTATCTAAGAATGAGAAATTTCTATTTACTAAATGATATGCGAATTTGCATAAATCTATTTAATGCAATTTGGTATGGACATAAGAGGGGCAACCAAGAAATGTATGAAAGGTGGACAAGAAGTTTCTTAAAATTGTGGAATGAGGTGATGAACTATGAAGAAAAAAAGAGGTAGGGACCTCATTATAGTTGCTGTAATCATCACCTTGGTATTTGTAATAACAATCTTATTGCAAAATTCTTATGGAAGCAATGGAGGCAACCATTCTATAGATAACAAATCTAATAATGGTATTAGTGTTTTTTATGAAACTCTGAAAAAGCTAGGCCATCCTGTGGAAAGGTCTACTAAGCTTGTGGAAGAGCATAGCATTAGTGACATGCAAATCGTAGTGGGAAGCTTCACTTTTGATTTGAATGATTCGGATGTAATGAACTGGATAGAAGAAGGAGGCACTCTCGTATATTTAAGTGACAATCTTTATAGAACCGCTAATTATGGAAGCTTGGAAAAGCTTGGGGATTATGTGGATGTATATAGCTATGGACAGGGTAAGCTTATCCTTGGTCCCATTGATATTATTACCAACTATGTACTTTATAAGGAGGGAACTCTTGATGAAGGTAGAGACGGGGCCTATGAGCTGCTACAGATTATAGAGGAACAGGATTGTTACAAGATATATTTTAATGAAAGATACCTATATGTACCCAATGAAAGCAAAAGCCTTTGGAGCTCCTTGAGTACAGAGCAAAAGCTTGTATGCTTGCAAATAGTAATTTTATTAATAGCCTTTTTTTACTATAAGGGAAAGCGCTTTGGAAAGCCTATACCTTTGTATGAAGAGGTGGAAAGAACAGAAAATGAATTTGTATATTCTGCAGCAGCCTTATATAAGTATGCTGGTTGCTGGGATTTAGCTGCAGAAAATTATTATAAAAGCTTTTTAAGACTTATCAATAGACGGCATGACAATTGGCTGGAGTATTGGGAGCAAGAGCAGCTGCCTATGTTTAATAAGGCTCAGGAAGTACACGACTTTATGCAGGCTAAGGAAGCAAAAATTAAGGACAATAAGTATGTCTATATAATAAATCTTATAGAGCAGCTGACAGAAATTTTTAAAAGAAGGAGAGATTCATATTGGAAGCAATGGAAAATAAATCAGTAAGAATCTGGGCTGGACAGATGATAGCAGAATTAAAGAAGGTGATAGTAGAACAGGATGAATTAATTGAACAGTCCTTAATTAGTTTAATATGTGGCGGACATGTACTTTTAGAAGGGGTTCCAGGTTTAGCAAAAACCCTTATGGTTAGAACCATGGCTAGAACCTTAGACTTAGGTTTTAAGAGAATTCAGTTTACACCAGATTTAATGCCATCAGACGTAACAGGAACCAAGATATTTAATATGCAAACAAGAGAATTTGAAGTAAAAAAGGGACCTATATTTACTAATTTTCTTCTAGCAGATGAAATTAATAGAACTCCACCTAAAACTCAAGCAGGTTTATTGGAGGCTATGTCTGACAAGACTGTATCCATTGATGGGGAAATGTATGAGCTACCTAAGCCCTTTATGGTTTTCGCCACTCAAAACCCATTGGAATATGAAGGAACCTATTCCTTACCAGAGGCCTTGGTGGATAGATTTTTAATGAAGATAATAATTAGATATCCATCTCCTGCGGCAGAAAAGGAAGTGTTAAGAAGATATCAGCAAGGTTTTTCTAGCACAAATTTAGATATTGCCAATATTCAAATTGTTTCCACAGCAGAAGATTTAGAAAACCTTAAGAAGGAAGTTGAAAGAGTTAGGGTAGATGATTCCTTAATGGCATATATCGTTGCCATTATATCAGAAACTAGAAACAACCCCCTTATCGATATAGGAAGCTCACCTAGAGGAGCTATTGCCCTTTTAAAATGTGCTAAGGGTTGTGCTGCTTTTTATGGAAGAGATTTTGTAATTCCTGAGGATATTAAAAGAATGGCTATACCAACCTTAAGGCACAGAGTAATGTTGAAGCCTGAGCTAGAGCTAGAAGGGCTTAAGGTTGAGCAGGTAATAATGGAAGTATTGTCAAAAATAAAAGTACCCAGATAGAGAGTAGGTTGGTGAATTTGAGTGTTACCAAGAAATACATATATTTATTAGCAGTGGGTATACTGGTGGTATTCCTTGGCTCCTTCCTGATTAGTGGAGTTGTCCTCTTTGTGCTTTACAATATATTTGCTGCTACGGTTTTAATTGTAGACCTATGCTCAACAAATGATAAGACCAATATATTTGTTAGAAGAATTGGTAGGGATAAGCTATCTATTTTCGAGAAGGAAGCAATATCCTTTGAGGTTTGGAATAAGAGCAATAGACCAATAAAACTTTGGCTTAAAGATGAACCACCAGAATTTCATTTTAATATGGAGGAGTCTTCTATGGAGGGGACCCTTCTTCCTGGGGAAAGAAAAACTTTTTACTATATGGTGGTACCCACAAAAAGAGGAGCCTTCACCTTTAAAAATCTGCATATAAAATATGAAGGCAAATATGGCTTTTGCACTAAGTTTTTTAAAATCAATATGGTCAAGGAATATAAGGTCTATCCTAATTTAAAGAACTTAAGAAAATATAGGATTAGCATATGCAATAATAGAAAGTTTATACAGGGTAAAAGAAGACTAAAAATACGAGGTAAAGGAGATTCCTTTGAAAGTCTAAGGGAATATGTTTATGGTGATGAATATAGGAAGATAAATTGGAGTGCTACAGCAAGGGCAGATAAGCCTATAATCAATCAGTATGAGCCTGAGAAGAATCAACATGTTTATATGCTAATAGATGTGGGCAGGCCTATGAGCTATACAGTTAGAGGCCATAGAAAGCTGGATTTAGTAGTAAATACAGCTGTAATTCTCTCCGATGTAGTAAATCAAAATGATGATAAGTCTGGCTTATTATTATTTAATACTGAAGTAAAGAGCATGATTATGCCTGGTAAAGGTGTTAGGCATAGAAGTAAAATTTTAGAGGCCCTGTATCATATTGAACATACGAAGGACACCTCTAATTATGAAGAAGCCTTCTTTTATCTAAAGAAAAAAGAAAGGCATAGGAGTATTATATTTATTTTTACTGACTTTAGTACCATTGAAGAGACAGAGAATATGATGAGGGTTCTGCCAATAATCTCAAGGAATAATATTGTGGTTATTGTGCTTATTAAGGATGAAAAGCTAGAGGCTATTGCTAAGAAGGACACTAAAAGTCATCAGGATATCTTTGAAAAATCAGTGGCTCTGGAGCTACTGGATGAGAGAAAAAGAATAATTGGCCTATTAAATAGAAAAGGAATATTATGTGTAGAATGTCCAGCGGAGAAAATAGAGTATACAGTTATTAACAAGTATATCCAAGTAAAAAACAAGAATGCATAAGCATTCTTGTTGTTCTTAACTAGCATTATTGGGTTTTCTTAGGTAAGGTATAGCAAAGTAAAGGGTAAGCAGCACCGCTGTCAGAGCTGCAAAGAGGAGCTTGCCTATTTCAGAAACCTTGGAAGGGGTGAAAAAGCCTTCTATAGTGCCAGCTATAATCAGCATAAGGATGATACCCCAAACCATTGGTAGTGCCGACTTAGAGCCTTTAATCAACGCGTGGAGTCTAGTATGCTCCTTGGGAATTAGTATGCTTTTTCCTATCATTAAGCCAGCGGCTCCTGAAATAAAGATTGCAGTGAGCTCTATGACCCCATGGGGCAATATCAAGGACCAGTATCTTACTGGATCGTTATATAAATACACCAATGCGGTTAAGGCTCCTAACAAAGCGCCATTGATGAAAAGAATATAAATAGTTCCTATACCTAAGGTTATCCCTAAAACAAAGGCCCAAATAGACACAGTTATGTTATTGGTCATAATGTTACTGGCCTCTAGAGGGTTATTCCATGAGCCTTCTCCTAATTTAGCCATTTTTAAGTTATCAATATAGCTTTTGTTAAAAAAGAAGGTTGCATTATCTGTATTAACTAAAACAAGCAGTAAAAATAAAAGAAAGCCTGCAAAAAAGAATCCGAAAGAGGCTAGTATGTAACTCCTATACTGCTTTAAAATACTTGGAAAGCCATAGCTGAAATATTTTATTGCAGATAAAGGAGAAAGCTTTTGTACAGCGTATACCTGACTATGACATTTACCTACTAAGGAATTAAGGTAGGTTACCGTTTTACTATTAGGATAATGAGTCCTAGCATAGGCTAAATGATGACTACTTAGCCTAAATATATGGAGAAACTTTTTAACATCCTTAGATGGAAGGGATTTTATTCCTTTTTGATTTATAATAGAGGAGAGTTCTTCTAGCTCTCTCCATGTATTGGAATTGGCAGATATAAATTGTTGTTCCTTCAAGTTATTCACCTCATATATATTTTACCAAATATGATTAAAAATGTGTACATGTAATGGAGTGATAATATGAAAAAGATTAGAATTACCACGCCAGAAAATATAGAAGTAGAATATTGTCTAGCAGATATAGGCTCTAGAACTGCAGCGGTTATTATAGATTTTTCAATTCAATTTATCGCTATTTTTCTTATATTTATGATTAATTTAACTGTTTTTATAGCTGCATCAGAGTTCTGGAGTAAAAATTATGGATGGTTTATTGGCATTAGTTATCTTATATACACACTCATTAGCTATGGCTATTTTATTTACACTGAAGTTAAACTGAACGGAATGACCATTGGGAAAAAGAAAATGAAAATACGAGTTGTCAGAGAAAATGGGCAGCCAATAACCTTAACCCATGCAGCTTTAAGGAATTTTTTCAAGGTGTTTATAGATAAAATGGGGATAGGACTAATAATGATGTTTTTTTCTAAGAAGCACAAAAGACTGGGGGATTTGGTGGCCTCTACAATAGTGGTAGTAGAAGAAAGCAGCACTAAGCCAATATCCTTAGAAACGCTGCTGCGTATGAATGATAATTTAAGCTATTATCTTACTAAGGATGAATATGAACTGTTAAGGGAATACTTTGAAAGGAGACCATACATAAGGGATATAGAGCCCTTAAGACAGGAGCTAAAAATGTATTTCACCAGAAAATTTCACAGTCAAGGCAATCTCAATGAGTGGCAAAACTTTATAAATAGGCTATAGAAAGGTGGCTAAGGAGGCTACCTTTTTTATTTGCAGCCTTTTCTAAGGGTATATTTACAACAGTCATTATCTCAAATTTACTAATACAAACAACTGATTCCTGTCAACAAAGGTTGAAATCTGCTGAGAAGGAAAGTACAATTGTGCTAAGTAATAATGTTTTGAAAGGAGTACATATGAAATTTATAGGATATCGTACAATTAAAACTGCTATAGGGGCTACTTTGGCTATGATTATAGCTGATATACTAGGCTTAAAGTATGCAGTAGCTGCTGGTGTTATTGCAATTTTAAGCACCCAAAGCACTAGAAGGCAATCAGTAGAAATAGCAATTCAGCGAATATGTTCAAGCCTCTTGGCCTTAACAATAGCATCTATAATATTTTGGCTTTTAGGCTATAGTCCAATTACCTTTGGCCTCTATCTGCTAATTTTTATCCCTTCAGCTGTAAAATTAAAAGTATCTGAAGGCATAGTTGTGAGCTCTGTTTTAGTTACTCACCTGCTGGTGGAAAATTCAATAGAGCCAAGCTGGCTATTAAATGAGCTTTTATTAATGTTGATTGGGGCTGGCGTGGCCTTAATTTTAAACTTATATATGCCCAGCATAGAAGGCAAGATTAAGGAGGATCAAAAGTACATTGACGAAGCAATTAAAGCAATTTTATTGCATATGGCAGATGCCTTAAAAGAAAAGTATGTTTATATAAAGGAGGAAGAATTATTCCAAGGATTAGAGAAAAGACTAGAAGAGGCAAGGAAGAGATCCTATAGAAATCTAAATAACTACTTTTTTGCTGAGACCAATTATTATGTAGAATATATGGAAATGAGAACCCAGCAGTTCCATGTGTTAAAAAGGTTGAGAGAGCATTTTAGAAGATTTTTTATGACCTATGAACAGACAATCATGGTAGCAGATTTTACTCGAGAGGTAGGACAATCCTTCCATGAGGAAAACACAGCAGAGGGTTTATTAGCTGATTTACTACATCTAAGAGAAAGCTTTAGAGCCATGGAATTACCTAAGGATAGAGAGGAATTCGAAAATAGAGCTATGCTATTTCAGTTCTTAAATGACTTAGAGGACTTTCTAATAATAAAATATGAGTTTAAAAAGAGATTCATAAAGAAGTAATTATCACTAGAAAAGGGTTAATTTTTTCTTGATTATGGTGAATTTATTAACTAGAATATAATAAAGGCTCCTTGTATTCATATGGGTCTAATTCATTATAGGGGTAAATTTGAATTTTTTTGGGAGGAATACAGGTGAAAAAATTATTTAAGGTTAGCAATGCCCTGTTATTAGCTGTAATATTAAGCTTTACCATGGTTTTTGGTACTGCTTGTAATACGAATAAGGATAGGGTAAGCCAAAAAACTTCTAACGAGGAAAATATCAATAAAAATAGTAAAGAAGACACTGAAACTAAGGAAAAGAAAAAGAATGCTAAAGGCGATGACATCAGCGGAGATGAAGGCAATGGAGAGAAAAAATATGGCAATGTTAAGGGCTTTCTTTGGGAAGTAAAGAAGGGTGATGCCACAGTATACATGTATGGTTCAATACATGTTGGGAGTAAGGATATATACCCCTTAGAAAAGACAGTGGAAGATGCCTTCGATAGTGCTGATGTACTGGTAGGAGAAATTGATATAGCTAATTTAGATAATGATGAGATTTCAAGTGTTGCTATGGATTCAATATACACCAATGGAGATACAGCCTTAGATCACTTATCTGAGGAAGGCAAGAAGAAGCTTGACCAAGTGAGCAAGGAATTAAAATTTAACTATAAATTTATAATCCGATTTAAGCCTTGGTATGTAGGCTCTATATTATCCAACTATCAAGTAAAAAAGGCTGGATATAATTCTGACTATGGTATAGATATGTACTTTTTCAAAAAAGCAAAGGGCAAAAAAGAAACTGATGAACTAGAAAGCGCAAAGTTCCAATTCGATCTATTAAATAGCTTTTCTGATGAGGAGCAGGAAAAATATTTTATAATGAGTATGGGAACTGTGGAGGAAACAAAGGCCGCTCTAGATCAGATGTTTGATTTGTATAAGAAGGGTGACGAAAAGGCTTTACTAGAATTCCTAGGTGAAGATGATAAGAGCAGTAATTATTATAAAAAGATGATATTGGAAAGAAATGAAAACATGACCTTAAAAATAGAAGAATACTTAAATACAGATAAGACTTATTTTGTGGTAGCAGGCTTGGCACATTTTATAGGAGAGGATGGCATCGTTCAGATGCTAAAGGATAAGGGATACACCGTGACTAGAAAGTAAATAAAAAAGCCCTAACTATTCATCAATACTTTTTTGAAACAAAGCAACATAGGTAAAAAATCAATATTCTCACCTTTACATTCCAGAGGTTAGGAATTAATAAAAGGCTGCTTAACAACCAACAAATTCTGAAGGTTGTTAAGCAGCCTTTTTATAGGCTCTAAAATTTTCTGCTAAGCTTTATCAGATATTATCATCGTCATCGTCGTCATCATCATCGTCGTCAATATTTCCGCCATAAGCTTTAGATACTCCATAAAGCTCTCTGCCCTTTATTCCAAGTCTAGCTCTTTCTTCTTCTGCAATTTCGCTGAGCATATTTCTTACCTTGCTTGGACTTTTTATTTTTTCTAAAACAAGATCCTTATGGGTTTTGTCAGCAGTATAAAGAGTTACAGTACCAACTCTAAATAGCTTATCCCAGAAGGTTCTGTGTAGTCGTACATCTAAAATTCTGTAAACTACTAATTCGTCTTCTACAGTAGAAAATAAGCCCTTGCTAACATAAAGTCTATTGTTTTCCAGTCTATAGCGGGTAAAAGATATAGGCAAGCCTAAAATTCTTTTTCTATCCTTCCAATCCATGAGCCATGCCCCCTTAGATATTTATAGGTGTTACTATAATCTAATTTTATCTTAATATGACAAATATGTGAAGTGGCATATAATGTTTTTGCTGGAGGTTAAATAAAAAGTAGATATTGCATAATAAAAGGCTGTTGTTCAACCATTTACGTTATCAGTTGAACAACAGCCTTTATTTTCGTTAATTTTTGAAGCTGTGAATAGGTGAAGGAATTCTTCCCCCTCTTGCAATGAAGTCATCACTGGAGAAGGAGTTTACCTTCATTATAGGAGCATAGCCTAAAAGGCCACCAAATTCAACAGTATCTCCTACGTCTTTTCCTGGAACAGGAATTATTCTTACAGCGGTAGTTTTGTTGTTAATTACACCGATAGCTGCCTCATCAGCAATTATTGCAGAAATAGTAGCAGCAGATGTGTTACCTGGAATTGCTATCATATCAAGACCTACAGAGCATACGCAAGTCATTGCTTCTAGCTTTTCTAAGGTGAGAGAGCCAGCTTCAACAGCATTAATCATACCGATATCTTCACTTACAGGTATGAAAGCTCCGCTTAGTCCCCCTACATGGCTGCAGGCCATTACGCCACCTTTTTTAACTGCATCATTAAGTAAGGCTAGGGCTGCAGTTGTACCTGGAGCACCACAGCTTTCAAGACCCATTGCTTCTAGGATGTGGGCCACACTATCTCCTACTGCTGGAGTGGGAGCTAGGGATAAATCCACTATTCCAAAAGGAACATTAAGACGCTTAGAAGCCTCATTAGCTACAAGCTGCCCCATTCTAGTAATCTTGAAGGAGGTTTTCTTTACAGTTTCAGCTACCACATCAAAGGGCGCACCCTTTATTTTTTCTAATGCTTTCTGGACTACCCCTGGGCCACTAACCCCTACATTAATTACGCAATCTGCTTCCCCTACTCCGTGGAAGGCACCGGCCATAAAGGGATTGTCTTCTACAGCATTAGCAAATACTACGAATTTAGCACAGCCTATACCATCCCGATCTGCAGTTAATTCAGCGGTTTTCTTGATTACATGGCCCATTTCTCTTACAGCATCCATATTAATGCCTACCTTACTGGAGCCCACGTTTACGGAAGAGCAAACTCTTTCTGTTATACTTAAGGCTTCTGGTATTGATTTTATAAGTATTTTGTCACCCTTAGTATACCCCTTATGTACTAAGGCTGAATAACCTCCTAAAAAATTTACACCAACATTTTTAGCTGCTTCATCTAAGGTTTTTGCAAATTCTACGTAGTCGGTATCGTCAGTGGATCCAGCTATAATAGATATTGGAGTTACAGATATTCTTTTGTGGATTATTGGAATGCCGAACTCTTTTTCAATATCTTCCCCAACCTTTACAAGATTTTCAGCTTTTCTTGTAATCTTGTCATAAATTTTTTCTCTGCATCTTTTACCATTGGAATCGCAGCAATCCAGCAATGATATACCCATAGTAATGGTTCTAACATCTAATTTCTCTTTTTCTATCATTTCGATAGTTTCGATAATTTTATCCTTATTTATATTCATAACCTTGCCTCATTCCTTTATATTTCATGCATAGAATTAAAAATATCTTCATGCTGAGCCTTTATGGATACTCCTAATTCTTTGCCCTTTGCTTCTAGGCGCTCAGTTAGTTCATCAAAGTTTACGTTCATTTCCTTTAGGTCTACAAGCATGATCATTGTGAAATATTCCTGGAGTATAGTTTGGCTGATATCAAGGATATTAATGTTACAGTTTGATAACTCAGTGCTTACTGCTGCGATGATTCCTTTCTTGTCTTTACCGATAACGGTTATAACAGCACGCATAAATTAGCCCCCTTTATAAGATGTAATGTTTTTCTCTTATTTTGTCTATTATACCTGTCTCTTAATTATATTGCCATATATAATAGCTGTCTCTTATACACATCT
>DGDR01000177.1 GCA_002385545.1 Clostridium sp. UBA3947 | reverse complement strand
TTATGGCATCAAGTATTGATGGAAGCTGAGGCTACTAGTCCATTTCAAAGGCTGAAAAAGAATATCTTGTTTTTTATTCAGTTATTTGTCTTATTATTAGGGATTATTGCTTTAGCTAATCCTTTTTTACGAATGAAAAATAGAGATTATCAAAATGTAATTATAGTGATGGATATATCAGGAAGTATGAGTGGAATTGGTGAAAAGGAAGTGAAATTAATTGAAGCAAAGAAAAAAGCTGAGGATTTAGTAGATTCATTAGCCTATGGAAGTAAGATTACTTTAATAACTGCAGCAAATAGATGCAAAGTTGAAATAAGTAATTCTCAAAATAAGAAAGAGGTAATAAATAAGATAAGAGACATTGAAGATACAAACAGCGCGGGAAATGTTGATGATGCTTATTCATTGATTAGGGCCATAGCAGACCAGTATGATAGCTATAAGGTAACATATTTTACCGATAAGGCAGTAGATTTTAAGGAACTGAATGCTGAGTTAATTTATATGAAATCAAGGCAAGATAATGTAAGCTTAGACTATATAGCAGACACATTAAAAGATAATCAACTAAAGGTTTTAGTCAGAGCTACCAATCGAGGGAAAAATCATAGAAGCTCTGAGATATGCTTATATGGTGAAGATGAGCTTATATCCGTAGCAGAAGTAGATTTATCACCAGGGGAAACTAAAACCATTTATTTTGATAATGTACCAAGGGATAAGGAGTATATTTACGCAGAAATTACTGAAAAAGATGGGTTGCTAGAGGATAATATTATATATTCTGTGATTAAACAGAAGGATGCTAGTAAAATATTATTGATTACGGAGAAAAATATATTTCTAGAAAAGGTTTTTGCTGCTATGAAGGATATAGAACTTTACAAAACCAATCCAGGAGATATTCCAGAGGATCAATTTGATTTATACATATTTGATGGAAATGTTCCTGAAAAATTACCTAATGAGGGTAGCTTGCTATTTATTAATCCAAACAAAGATAATAAATTATTTAAAGTTCGAAGTGAAGCAAATGGTGGAAAGGTGGAAATAGTACCTCATGGAGTAACTAAGTATATTGAAAACTCTGACTTTGTTATTGCTAAATTTAGAGGGCTGCAAACTTCTTATTGGGCAAATTCACTAATGACTGTAAAGGACAATGTTATTGCTTTTGTTGGTGAACATAATGGACAAAAGGTAGGAGCAGTAGGCTTTGATTTTCATAACAGTGATTTTCCTTTAACCACTGAGTTTCCAATATTCATAAACAATTTAATCTCTTATCTTGTGGAAAGAGATTCTTTTGCAATAACCCAATATGAATGTGGCAATCCTATTGAAATAAATCCTTTACCAGAAACAGAAAAAATAATTGTTATTAATCCTATAAAAAAGGTTTATGAACTCAGTTCTAAATTTCCTGTAAAGCCTTTTGAGGAAACATATACGCCAGGTATATATAAGGTATCTCAAAAAGTAGGGGATAAAGAAAATATTAGACTATTATCAGTGAATTTCCCTATTAGTGAAAGTGATATAAGTGACAATTCAGGTGAGGTTAATCTGAAAAACAATAGCACTATGAGTATAGGTGGCTTAAATTTAGCAACATATTTAATAATAGCGGTAATATTGTTACTGGTTCTTGAGTGGATTGTTTATTTAAGACTTTATGGAAGCAGGTATTGATTATGGGAGTTAGTTTTACAAAGGCTTATGTATTGTTGATATTGCCAATATTAATTATTGCTGTTTTATATTCAGGTAAGTGGCTTCGAAGAATGGCAAAAGAAAAGAGAAGATTGTTATTGGTGCTAAGAACATTGGTTTTGACCTTCCTTGTTTTAGCCTTAGCTGGAACAAGCTTTTATTGGGAGGTAGATACTACAACAACCTTTTTCTTAATAGATGCTTCAGATTCAACTAAATTAAAGTTAAGTGACATGGAAGAGTTTGTCAAGGAAGCTTCTAAAAATAAGGGCCCTAAAGATAAGATTGGGGTAATATCCTTTGGAGATAATGCACAGGTTGAAAGCTTTATAAGCTCAGAAGTTAATTTTACCAAGGTAGAAGGCAATATAAATTCTAACTACACAAATATTGAAAATGCTATTGCTACTACACTTTCTTTGTTTCCAAGCAATAGTAGGAAGAGAATAGTTTTGCTATCTGATGGAGAAGAAAATTCAGGAGCTATTAGTAAAATAGCATATTCAATTCAACAACAGGGAATTGATTTCAAATATTTTAAAATCGAGAAGGAAATTGGTGAAGAGGTTGCTGTAGAAAGCATAAATCTTCCGCAGAAGCTAATTTTAGATGAAGAGTTTAATCTTTATGTTAATATTAATAGTACAATACAGCAAAAGGCAACATTGCATTTATATAGTGGAAGAAATAAGGTAGGAGAACAGCAAGTTCAGCTGCAGAAAGGGATAAATAAGTATGTTTTTAGAGATAAAGCTGATGTAGGAGGATTTAAAAATTTCAAGGTTGTAGTGGAACCAGAGAAGGATACAGAAGTAAAGAATAATGAAGCCTCTGCTTTTACCAACATAATTTCTAAACCAAATATATTAGTTATCCATGAAAATGAAAGTGAATCTGCTGAACTTGCTAAGATGCTCCAGGCTTCTTCTTTGGATTATACAGTGGTTAATTCAAAGGGGGCTCCTAGTACTCTACAAGAAATGACCAGCTATAAAACTATTATTAGCTGTAATGTTTCTGCAGATAATTTAAATGACGGCTTTTTAAACTCTTTAGAAAGTTATGTTAAGGATTTTGGTGGAGGTTTTATAGCTATTGGAGGAGATAATTCCTTTGCCCTAGGTGGTTATTCTAGAACCTCTTTAGAAACGGTACTTCCTGTATATATGGAGATGAGAGGGAAAAAAGAAGTACCTAAAATGTCAATGATACTTATTATAGACAAGTCAGGTAGTATGACTGAAGGAATGGCTGGTATAAGTAAGGTTGATATGGCTAAGGAGGCTGCTATAAGAAGCTTAGAATCTTTAAGACCTGGTAAGGATGAAATTGGAGTAATAGCTTTTGATGGGTATTATAGTTGGGTAGTAAAGAGACAAATCATTGAGGATTTAGAACAGATTGAAGAAGATATAGCTTCCATTAGGGCTGATGGTGGCACTGATATTTTACCTGCCCTTGAAGCTGGTTTTAAATCATTAAAGGATAGTGATGCTAAATTAAAGCACATAATACTGCTTACAGATGGGCAGTCTTCAAGTGCAGGCAAGGATGAATTGCTAAAAAAAATTAATGAAGCCAATATAACTGTGTCTACAGTTGCTGTAGGTAAAGACGCGGACATTGCTTTGTTAAAAGACATTGCTAATATTTGTGGTGGTAGACAATACATTACTGATGAATATACTAATATACCAAGAATTTTTGCAAAAGAGACTTTTATAGCTGCTAGAAGCTACTTGAACAATAGAGAGTTTTCTCCAATAGTTACTAGTGAACACTCTATACTTAAAGGGGTTGCTGATACAGGTATACCTACATTACTAGGTTATGTTGGTGCATCCCAAAAAGAAACAGCTAGGGTGCTTATAAAAAGTGATGAGGAGGATCCTATTCTAACTGTTTGGCAGTATGGCTTAGGTAAAACTGTAGCTTGGAATTCTGATTTATCTGGGAAATGGAGTGCTAACTATATTTCTTGGGCAAATAACTTAAAACTATGGCAAAATATTATAAACTTTACTTTAGAAAATTATGATAATGAGAATGTATCGATGCAGGTATCTGCTCAGGGAGGAAAAGCAACTATAGTCTTTATAGATAAGAAGAATCAGGATGAGCTAGATACTTCTGCAGTAGTAGTATCACCTTCTGGTGAGAATGTTAAAGTTAAGCTTTATCCTACTGCCCCTGGGGAGTATACCGGTAGTGTTGACTTGAAAGAAAGTGGAGTTTACATGATAAATGGTAAACAGGAAAAAAATGGAGAAACCATTAATGCCATCAGCACAGGTTATGCTATGCAGTACTCGCCAGAATATAAAATAAACAGTGAAGCAGGGAATAAATTTGATAGGTTGGTAACGGAAATAGGTGGCAGTATAATAAAATCTCCCGAAGAGGCATTAAAAGGTGAAATTCCAGCCAATAAGGGTCAACGAGATTTAGTTCCTTACTTACTAGCCCTAGCTTTAATCTTATTAATTTTCGATATAGCCTTGCGTAGATTGAATATTAGTCTATACAAGATTAAAGAAGCTTTTAAGAAAATAAAATTATCTCATAGTAAAAATTCATATTCTAAAAGAAAGAACCATAGTAAGATTAAAGCAAAAAGTAATGACGATAGACATAGAGCTAAGGTGGTTTCTTACAATGAGATGGAAACAGTGGACATTGAAAAAAATACAGAAGAAATGGGGGAACAGGTAAATAAAGTAAATATAGAGGATAATACTAACAAGAAAGAAGAAAAAGAAGCTAGTAATATTTTAAATACTTCTCAACTATTAAAAAATAAGAAATTCAAAAAGTAGTATGTATTGTAATGTTTTATAAAACGACCTACTGGGTCGTTTTTTTATGGTATCTTTTCGCAATGTAATTGCCTATAATAGATTTATAGACTATTTTAATGATAAGGAGGACTACATATGAAAAATATTAGCATAGGAAATGGTCAATTATCTGCTTCTGAAATTTCTCTTGGTTGCATGAGACTTTATAGGCTTTCAGTTAAGGAAGCAGCTAATCATGTGAATACAGCTTTAGAAGAAGGAATTAATTTGTTTGAACATGCTGATATATATGGCGATGGTAGAAGTGAAGAGATATTTGCTGAAGCGGTAGATATGAGACCAAGCGTAAGAAGCAATTTTATCATTCAAACCAAATGTGGTATTAGAAAAGGTTTTTATGATTTTTCAAAGGAGCATATCATTAATTCGGTGGAAGGCAGCTTAAAGCGATTAAGAACAGAATATATAGATGTATTATTATTGCATAGACCAGATGCTCTTGTGGAGCCAGAAGAAGTTGCTGAAGCTTTTAACATACTACATAGTAGCGGAAAGGTTAGGCATTTTGGTGTAAGTAATCATAATTCAATGCAAATTGAGTTATTAGCTAAATATATAAAACAAGATTTAATAATTAATCAATTGCAGTTTAGCATAACCAATACTGGAATGATTGATGCAGGTTTAAATGTTAATATGAAAAATGACGCTTCAATCAATAGGGATGGAAGTATTTTAGATTACTGCAGGCTTAAGGATATAACAATTCAAGCGTGGTCACCTTTCCAGTATGGATTTTTTGAAGGTGTTTTTATAGATAACCCAAAATTCCCTGAGTTAAATGCAAAGCTACAGGAAATTGCAAGAAAATGGCATGTAACAAGCTCTGCTATAGCTATAGCTTGGATACTACGTCATCCTGCTAAAATTCAGCCTATAGTAGGTACTACAAATAGTGAAAGATTAAGAGATATCTGTAAAGCATCGGAAGTAAAATTAACCAGAGAAGAATGGTATGAAATATATAGAGCAGCAGGTAATAAATTACCATAGTATTGAGAAAGTATAAAAGATTACTAATACCATCATTAACCAACAAAGATTGATTTCATATATGTTTCAAAACCACTGGTTAAAAAAACTAGTGGTTTTATGTTTTAAACATATTGAACATTTATTCAAAGTACATATTTAAAACTATGACTGTATATAAATCAAACGTTAATAATTAATTGATAAGTTCATCCATTTTAGTCATCCTATAATCTACATATTGAAAATCACTGGAAACATACCAGCTATAAGCAGTTTTTAGCCCTTCAACCAGTGGTATAGTTGGTACGTATAACTTATCTTGGATTAACTGTTCTATTGATAGTAGATAAGTAACATCTCTAAAAGGGAAATAGGATCTTGCTTCAAGGTTGATTTCATTGACATTAGTCTTCTTTATGATGGGATTCATATTAATAGCTTTTCCACAGCTTAATACTAAGGTTTCCTAATCTACGATATCTGGATGGGTAACATTATAAATTCTGCTAGTAAGATTACTATTCATAGCACTTTCACAGATTCTAACAAAATCATTAATGTTTATAAATTGAGTTTTAGTATTATTACTCCATGTGATAGAAATAGCTAGATTGTTTATAATTCTATGAAAAAAATAAGCTTCACTATATAAATTGTTGTTTTCATCATATATATATGTAGGCCTAAGGATAATATAGGGAATTTTATTGCTAATAATAAAGTTTTCAGCTTCCAACTTATTTGTACCATAGGGACCCCAGTTCGGATTAAAGACTTTTTCAGCAGATTTGGTTAACATGTTTTTACTTTCCTTATAAACTGCACTGGAGGAGCAGAAAATATATTTTTTTAGTTTACTTAAATTCAAAGAGCTTAATAATAGCTCTACATCACTTTTGTATAGGCTGAAATATCAAATACACAATCATACTTATAACCATTAAGGGCTCTTCGTAATTCCTGTAAGGATTTTCTGTCGCAAATTATATGGTTTCTAAAGCCTGTATAATCGA
This sequence comes from Clostridium sp. UBA3947, assembly GCA_002385545.1. Lineage (GTDB taxonomy): Bacteria > Bacillota > Clostridia > Clostridiales > Clostridiaceae > Clostridium_AU. The sequence goes on along the minus strand of DGDR01000177.1, from coordinate 35 downwards.
CCTTTCGTATCCCTCTGGTCAAAATATCCACATTA
>DGDR01000101.1:16758-17054 GCA_002385545.1 Clostridium sp. UBA3947 | reverse complement strand
TTAGTATATTATTTGATTCGAGCTTTGTTGATGTTAAACTTAAGAAGTCTTGTGAGAAAATCATCATTGTCAGAGGATACACTTGAACGTTTCTCTTGTAGCTTGCGCTCTATGTATTCTGAAGAAGCTTCTGGGTTCTCTTTGATAAACTCTTCAATGTAGGGTAGGGCGTCCACTGACAAATCAGTGAGGTAAACTAGGTCAATTTTATTCTTTTCCTTGTATAAAGCTATATTTCGTTTTGCAATGAAAGCATCTACATTTATTATATTTAAGAATGTATAGAAAACTAGGGT
>DGDR01000101.1:3217-16433 GCA_002385545.1 Clostridium sp. UBA3947 | reverse complement strand
TATAGGCTCATTTTATAATGGGCTGAATAGAGCATGTTTAGTGTGAATATGGCTAGTAGAGTATATAAAACCTTGCAGAAGGAGCTTAATTTCTCAGAGCAGGGCTTGGTGTGATTAATTCCAATTATTATAATTGTGAAGTTTATTAATGTTACTGCCACAAGCTCGAAGAAGCCTCGTCTTGCATATTCTGCATAGGTGAAATCAACGGGCAAGGTGCCATCACCGTATAAATAAGAAAATTGGATGATGCTAAAGAATAAGTATATTATATTAAGTGCTGTCACTGGAATTGACATAGTAATGGGATCGATTTTTGAGCTTAAAGATGAAGTCTGTTCTAGCTCTGTTTTCTCGGAAATCCCCCAGAAGAATGTAAAGAAGTATACGGATGCAACAAAAATTACAAATATGTGAGAGAGAATATTAACAATGCTTTGATTGTTAAATATATTAATAGTTTGGAAAAATTCACTTGCGTAATAGTTGAATACTTCATCCGCAGAGGAAAGGAAAATTAATATTACTAAGACTAATGGTATAGATATTAAGATTCCCGTTAATACTTGAGGTTTTATTTGAATTTTCTTATTCTCCTTTGATGAAAATCTTTCCTTTATAACTTTAAAGGGTGTGGAAATATTATTTAAGGTATGTTCAAATATGTGGACAAGCATTAAACCTATAAATTTTGGCTTATAGTATTCTACTTTTTCATACCACAGAGCTAAAATGGTACCAATCACTAATGTAGGTAAGGCTATAAGGTTAAGGCAATATATTGGCTCGCTGTTATATATGCTACTGCGGATTGCTATAATAACTAAGGGGATAAGTAATAGTAGTCTTTTGTTATTCTTAAGTTTCAGCTTATCACTTAGCATTATATAAAATAAGGCCATAAAGCAAAGGGTGAAAAGAGTAAGCCCAAGTCCCTGTAGGCCAGCGTATAAAACTCTATCAAAAATAAAACCAACAAATAATACCGCAAAAAATGAACTTAATTTTTTCCTATTTTCCACTTTATTTTACCCCCAAAATCTCATAATTCAAACCCTACTTAATCTTTTCTATACTCTAAAATATCGCCGGGCTGACAGTCCAGCTCACGACAAATAGCTTCTAAGGTGCTGAAGCGGATAGCCTTTGCCTTCCCTGTTTTTAATATCGATAAGTTTGCGTTTGTTATGCCTACTCGGTTTGCCAACTCCATCAAGGATATCTTTCTCTTGGCCATCATAACGTCTAAGTTAACTATTATTGCCATGACTTTGCACCTCCCTGAAATACATTGCAGTAAAGACTCTAAATTGTCAAATCATTATCTTCCTTGTATTCAATAGCCTGTTTAAATACCTGGGATAGTATCAATATAAAACAGCCAGTGAAGAAGAAAATAAGAAACTCAATGTCCGTATGAATACCTTTAGCATCGATAACAATAAATTTAAAATCATTAAATTGCTGATTGATAAAAAAGTTTATAATATAGCAAACTGTAATGGTAAAGCAGCTGATGGCTATGTTTTTTAATCTAGTAACATTCTTTAAAATAAAGGGATTGCTTTCGATTAATGAAGCCACAATATTTCTAAGGTTAATAAGGATAGCCATTAATGAACTTCCCCCTAAGATGTAAAGGATAGCTGTAATTACAGTGGTGGCATTAAGGTTATCCAGCACCGGTTCATGCCCAGAAGTGATGCTAAGTACGAAAGCACCTATAAACACCAGTGGCGCTACTATAATGAGAATATCCATAATAACCTTAAGAAAAGATGCAAGGGATCTCTTACCATAAAATTTCATAGATTGTCACACTCCGATTACAAATTTAGGGAATTTTGAATTTTTACTAGTATAATATCATATGCATTATTATAAGTCAATATTAATTTATCGATAAACAGAAAAATATATATGAATAATGGAATTGATAGGCTTTAGCCAGGTCCTTATAATAGCTTTCATTTTTGTAGAAATATTGATATACTATAAGTGTTGCTTAAATTAAATATTAACAAGTTAGAAGTCCGTGGAATGATATAAAGAAGAAGGAAGGTGTCTGTAGCATTATGAGTGAGAAAATAGATATTAGTAGGTTAGATATTCAGGCCTTAAATTCAGAACTTACCGATGACCTAATAGTGGATTTAAAGACACCGGTAAAGGATAGAAGAGAGTTTAAATATAATTCTTACGTTATTTCCATACCAAGGTACTTTTATAGATTTGTAGGTATTAAGACAAATGAAGAAAATTATTATGATTTTTTATATAGACTAGATAGAGAATTTAAGAATTTAACAAGGGCCTATTTGAAGTTTAATCAAGGCTTAGATAGAAATATATCCCTAAATAATCAAAATAAGCTTAATGATATATGGAAAAAAATAAACCATGAAGCAGGTATAAATACCTCATTAATAATTAGCGACCTAGATAGTAACGGACTTATTCCTTCCATATCAAACCCAGCCCTTACCCTGCAAATTAAGAATTATTTCAAGTTTATGCTGGATTATTATATTAATACTAAAAGTAGCTTGAATCTTGAAGAGTTTAAACTGATATTAAATTACGGTGTTCACTGGCTAAATCTATACAGCAAAACCCTTTTTGATAGCTTTGATTATTTAAATATAAATCCAAAAATTCTGTATTATGGGGATATAACCACAGAGGAATCCTTTTTTCTAATATTCTTATCCATGGTAGGTTGTGATATATTATATTTTAATCCTAGAGCTGCAGGTAACTTAAGTGAAGCAGATAAGTTTCATGCTTTTTCTAGAGAGGTAATATATTTAAACCGTGGAGATATTAAAAGCCAGCCCTGGGAGCCCAAGGATAGAAAAAGAACCACCGCCTACAGTGCTAGAGAAGAGTTGAATAAAACCCTCTTTGAGGAAGGTGGAGCCTTCTATAGACCTTGGCAGCTGGCGGATTATAATATTCAAGCTGTCACCTTAAAAACCACCTACGAGGAAATAAACCTCTGGGGCAAGGAAAAGGCCTTAGTTAGAGACGGCTGGAAGGTAGAAAATAAAACGGTCTATATACCAAATATTTTTGCAAAAATCAGTGGAACCCACGCAGATTTAGATAAGTATTGGCAGGAAGTGAATGAAATAATTGGACAGGAAAATACTTTATTTGTAAATAAACTTCCAATTATTGATGTTGTACCATTAGAATACGGAAAGCTCCAACAGGTATATCCAGCTCAAAGCAGAGAAGGCTTTAATACCAGCAAAATGCTAGAGGCCTCCTGGTGGAAGTACAAGGAACTAAGGGTAGGCCTACAAAAAGCTATGGCAGAAAAAATTAAGCAGGTAACCCTAAACCCAATTATATACAATGTAGATAATCAGCCAACTAGGGATTTTCAAGTAGATATTTTTTCTGTACTAATTAACTTAAATACTTCTATTTTACAGCTCCTTCAGAAGTTTGATTACCCAGAAGAGGTACCTAAGATAGTAATCTATAACAATGAGAAAAACGGAAATGTGTCCTATGAGGACTGCATAATGCTTTCTTTTTTAAATGCTATGGGTGTTGATATAATAATATATAATCCCTCTGGTTATACTGACATAGAAAGATATATATATTCAGATATGTATGATTTACACCATTTAGAAGAGGTATCCTTTAATTTAGATTTTAAGAAAATTAGTACTAAGAAAAAGGGATTCTTTAAAAATCTCTTTAAAAGGTAAAAGAAGTGACATATGTTGACATCTTTGTCTAATAAATATTATATTTATAATAGAGAATTATTTTGATTATAGGAGTGGAGAAATATGGCCAATACAGAAATCCTTCAAGTACCAGAAGATAATACAGAAGAAAGGGCGCTATCTATTAAAGAACAGTTGAAAAGATCACCAGAAGTACTTCAAATTGCAGCGTCAATCAATGTAAGTGATGCAAATGCTATCCTTGAATATGGTAATCAGCCTGCTGAGGAAATTTCAAAGTTTGCAGATCAAATTCTTAGAACCATGAAAACTGAAACTGTAGAAAATTCTGGAGTTATGATTAAAGAACTTACATCCATAATGAAGAAGTTCGATAAGCAGGACTTTGAAGATAAGCCAGAAGGCTTCTTTGGAAAGCTATTTAACAAGCCTGCAAAAGCAGTAGAAAAGATTATGGGTAAGTATAAGACCATAGGTTCAGAAATAGATAAGATATACACTGAGTTAGGAAAATACAAGTCTGATTTAAATGATGCTAACGTAATGTTGGACAATATGTATGAGAAAAACTTTGAATATTACAAGGAACTAGAAAAGTACATTGTAGCAGGAAATCTTTTGATAGAAAAGCTGGAAAACGAAGAACTACCAGCCCTAGAAGCAAAGGCTGCCAGCAGCGGAGACCAAATGGACTACATGCAGCTAGAAAATATGAAAACTTCTTTAGAAATGATGAAGCAGAGAGTTTATGACCTAGAAACAGCAAAAATGGTTGCCTTACAAACTGCTCCGCAAATCAGAATGATACAAAGAGGTAACTACAAGCTAGTTTCAAAAATTCACTCAGCCTTCATAATAACTATACCAGTGTTTAAAAATGGTATAGTTCAAGCAGTAGCCCTAAAGAGACAAAAGATAGTATCAGACTCCTTAACTGAGCTAGATAGAACCACCAACGAATTACTTATCAAAAATGCTGAAAACATAAAGCAACAAAGCATAGATATAGCTAAGCTATCAGGCAGTCCAAGCGTTCGAATCGAAACCTTAGAAAAGACATGGAACACTATCATGGAAGGTATCGAGGAAACCAAGAGAATAGAAGAAGAAAACAAGAGAATCCGCGAGGAAAGCATTGCAAAGCTGGATGATATGACAGAAAAATTAAAAACTAAGTCTCTAAATCCTGGTAGTAATTAATTTGTGAAAATATAGTAATAGCAATCGGTGACCTTAGGCACCTTGGCTGATACCGCTATAAAATTAGCTGGCAGCCAAGGTGCCTATATATGTTTATGGCACCATATTGCTGTGTTTTAGGAACGTGTTTATGGGCAGGGTGTATAGGAACAGTGGCTGCAAAATTGCAAACAAGCCTAGGTGTGGCAGTATAGGCATAATGCTGTGTTTTAGAAATGTGGTTATGGACAAGGTATACAGGAACAGTGGCTGCAAAATTGCAAACAAGCCTGGGTGTGGCAGCATAGGCATAACGCTGTGTTTTAGAAATGTGTTTATGTACAAGGGTTACACGAAATAGTGACCGTAAAATTACAAGCAAGCAGGTAAGTAATGTATAGACAAGTTGCTGTGTTTTACAAAGGTGTTTATGGACAAATGTACACCGAAGAAATGTTCGTCAACACTTTTTTAAAACAAAGCAACATAGCAAAAAATACATATATACCAACAAGCGCATACAAAAATAAGGTAAAGAACCAATATATTACCATGTACAAGCGTCAACGAATAAATAAAAAAGGAGAGCCAACATAAAGTCGGATCTCCTAAATATCTATTCATCCTCACTTAAGTCCTTAAAGCCGAAATCAAAATCATCCTCGTCGTACATAGCATACTCACTGCTATCAAAATCCATGATATAGCACTGGTCACAGACTGGATGCATATAATTCCAGGGCAAGGGCTTTCCACAAATTCGGCAACGTTTCTTAAATCGTACAATCCTTTCACGAAGATGTTCATCGATAAGCTTAGCCACACGGCTTCGTTCTTCCTTTACCCACCTTTCATCCATATCCATATTAAAGGCTTTGGAGAAGGAGTAGTAAAGGTCTATTTTTCTGTAATAAATTTCTAGGCTTAACAGCTCATCCTCAGGAAAGGAGGGCTTGAATAAAGTAGAAGTTTCATCGCCTGTGGCTATAAGGCGAACATAATCCTTCCATAGGTTAAGAATTGGGCTCTCACTTTCGTCGAAGGGAATTGTGATGCATCTGAAAAGCTCCTCTTCAGTTAATTTCTTAAAAACTCCCATTTGTTTGGTGATATTAATAAGATTAATTAATCTATCTATATTAATCTTTTCGTAGAACTCCTCTATAGGATCCAAAGAAGCCCAAACCTTTAGCTTTGCCTCCAGCTCACCAGCCACCTTTAGTATATCCTCGGTGGGGGCTAGGTAAGCCTTACTAATGGGCTCCTCGTAGCAGGTTAGAGAATGCTTCAATCGTTTTTTCATTTCTGGAAAAATAGTGTTTACAAAGCCTTCTTCATATATTCCCTTTCTACCAGCACGACCAGCAATTTGCTTAATTTCAGCTGAGTAGAGAGGGCGTTCCTTTATGCCATCAAATTTGCTTTTTTCCAAGAAAACTACTCTTTTTATTGGGAGATTAACCCCCATGCCAATAGCGTCGGTAGACACTACTACGCTGCTTTTTCGAGATAAAAATTTCTCAAATTGCAATTTTCGTGTTTCTGGAGGTAGGCCTCCATAGATTATACTACAGGAAATATTTTTTTCTTCTAAGGCTGCAGCGGCGGTGAGTACAGATCTTCTGGAAAATAGAATCAAGGCATCTCCATCCTTAACCGAGGAAGGGAAGCGGAATTCGCTATCCTCCACAGTAAGCTCTGTATCTCGAACATGAGTGACAACTTCATAAGTATCATCGCAGTCCTTAATTAAGGTTTTTACTATTTCTGTAGCATGAAGAGCACAGCATATATGAATTTCTGGTGCCCGAACCCCAAGAATAGCACGGGTCCATGCGGCACCTCTCTGCTCATCCGACAGCATCTGAGCCTCATCAATAACTACTACATCATAATCGGACTTTAAATCTACTTTTTCTACGGTAGAGGATGTATGACGAGCATTGTGCTTAATAATCTCTTCTTCACCAGTTTTTAAATTACAGGGAACACCGTTGGCATTTAATTTGTCGAAAATCTCTAAAGCAAGCAGTCTCAAGGGTGCTAAGTAAAGACCACTTTCTGCAGCCATAAGCCGCTGAATTGACATATAGGTCTTGCCGGAATTGGTGCCGCCCTCATGTATAATAAAGTGTCTTTTCATAGCCCTAGCTTCCTCAAATTCATCCTTAGGATGCTCTGGGAAGGCCTTTTTTATATCGTCGCTCAAAAACTTAGGTACGAAGCGCATTTTATAGGTATTAATAATACCCTGACTATAAAAAAACTTTAGATTTTTTTCACTGTTAATAATTTCGTCAAAGGTATGGGGGATTTGAAGATTTTCGCTATATTCCTCCCAAATTAGACGGGAGGATTTTAACATTAAGTCCATAATGAAGACTTCAGATTTCTCCAAAAAAGCCTTCTCCCGTTCAAAGATAGCAATATTAGCTAAAAGCTCATTCTTATAACGTAAATCCCTAGCTTTAAGCTTCTTTTTACCCTGGATCTCCTGAAGAAGCTTCTTATTATGGGAATATTCAGCATAGGTTGATCTTATCCATTGGAGGTGTCTAATAAAATTCTTTTCGGCGTTCTTTATAAACTCCCAGTCCTGTTCCTCTAATTTTGACTTATAAAGCTTATAATCATCTTTTATAGAATTTATTAATCTCATCTGTAAGTCCTTGGTTCTAGCTGCTGTTCAATCAAGTCAAACAATCCAATCCTTAGGCAGCTAGCTAACCAGCCTCCTTTCTCCGGTCATTTTCCAGGGAGGCTGCTAACAATGGCGAGTGCTTAACCATCCCTATCTATATTATAGACACATTTCATAAATATTAAAAGTATCAGGACCTTAATCTTCCTCATCTTCCACAGAATCTATGCAATAAGGACAAGCTTTGCTATCCTGAGGCAGCTCCATACCGCATCGGTTACAGCTTCGGGAATTCTTGATATTCTCAATATCCTTATTAAGGGCTTCAATAGTTTCAAAGTGTTTATCGATTTTTCTACATAAATGAAGAATTTTTTCACCAGGCTCGGTACTGAACTCCACTAGCTTATTTTTCTTAAGCTTATTTTTATAGCTCTTATATATAATGTGACCGATTTTTCCTTCTAATTCCTTAATCTCTCTTTTTTCAGCTTGAATAGCCAAATTTATTTTTCCTATTTCATAAAGTTTCGAGGTTTTCTTCACTGCATTGGCAGCTCCAACACTTATTGATTGAGTTATCTTGCTAAAATCAAAGGCCATGACTTCAGCTCCTTTATAGATTTTTAAACTTATTAACTTATATTATGAATTAAAATCAACTGGGGACACCTTATAGACTAATTTTCGCAGAATTTGCTCTTGGAAAATATTTGAGAAAATAACAGGATAGTAGTATAATAATTAGGAGGTATTTCTCTGTTGTGTTTCAAATAAACTTCTGAGAAATACTATTTATTATTAGAGATAAACATAGTATTATGGAGGAAGAAAATGAAAGGCACAACGACACCTGTATATAGAAATATTGCTTTAGATATAGCCAACAAGATAGTTAGAGGTGAAATGAGGGTAAACGAAAGAATCAGTGGAAGATCCACCCTAGCAGGAGTATACAATGTATCTCCTGAAACTATAAGAAGAGCAGTGGCCTTGCTTGAGGAGAGTGGCGTTGTAGCAGCTAATGTAGGTAGTGGTATTGAAGTGTTGTCTGTGGCCGCAGCAGAGAAATTTATTGGACAGTACAGAAATAATGAATATATCAGCACTGTAAGAAGTAACATGCTAGAAATACTAGAAAAGCGTAAATTACTTGATAAGCAACTAGAAGAAGATATAGACAAGGTTATGGATTTTCTTGACCGATTTAAAAAGAGTACTCCCTTTGCAATGGTTGAGGTGAAAATTGGTGATAACAGTCCTGTAATTGACAAAAAGCTGATGGAAGTTCAATTCTGGCAAAAGACTAAAGCAACCTTAATAGGTTACAGAAGAGATGGCGAGCTAGTAGTATCTCCAGGACCAGATTATGTTTTTAAGAAAGGAGATACAATAATTGTAATTGGAGACTATGATATTTATGATAAAGTGGTTGAGTTTGTAAAATAGGCAGTAATCTACATAGTGGTTATTAAGACCCCTGTTGTCTATTTACGGTTATAAACTAAGTGTTGAAGGCTGATAATTGCTTATTTATCCTTCAGCACTTCTTTTTATTTTCTTAGACTTTTTTGAGGAAAATTCCCAATAGGTAGCAAGCTTCAAATTGGTGGACAATTCTGTATTAATAGCTATTTCGGTCTTCACGGCTAGCACCGATTGGCAGCTAACTACGTACATGGGGCTATTTCTATAACAGCAGCTTGTTCCATATTGACTATTGCACCATATTGGTAGCTAGTTCCGTTGTTAAGGCAACGTAGAAGTTTATTCAGCTAATATTAAAGCATTAAATAGCTATAAGACAGTTGCGGATTCCAATATATGGCTTACTTTTAAAGAAGTGTTGATAAGGCTGAGAGGGTTGTCTACAGGAACAAGTTCAAACGTTTATTCGGCAACACTTTTTTAAAACAAAGCAATATAGGGTGAAAAGGAATATATATAGGTTTCTAGGAATGAGAACTTGTTAAAATGTCATATTCTCCAGCTTTATCACTCATAATCATTTCAAAACTAGCTACAGAGCTATCTTATAAAATTATCATATATTCCAGCGTCATGAAAAGAACTATATACAGTTTGCTGGAGATAAATGGCAAATCCCTGAAAAACTGAAGAAAAGTTCGTAAGTGTAAAAAAAATAAGAAATACCATGAAAAATGTAGGAAATTTTTTACTTGCATATAACATAATATGGTTGAAATTGAAAAATGCTTCTATTATAATATTAATGAGCAAAAAAGCTAGACACATGTAACCTTCTGTAGAAAAAATGCAAGAAATTGGAAGTTCTTTCTACTAAATTTTCGGAAAGGAAGGTGAAGATCCTAGATGCTTTTTTTTCATGTTTTGCATCTAGGATAGGGATGAATTATTCGAAGAATCTTAGGAAGAAGCATTTGACCAATACCATGGACAATTTAATTAGTGTAGAAAATGTGTATGTGAAATTTTTCTTTTTAGTTTTTACTTCGCTAATAGGAATTCGTAATTGTACGGCCTTTATAAATATAACCAGCATTTTTGTAGCTATGTTAGGTTTCATAGTGCTTTTTACTGCTCTAATAAAAGAAAACTTTTCTCAAAATGAGGGCTTTACTGTAACAGGTATAGCCTTTGGAGTAAGCTCAGTCTTTTATATATCTGTGGTTTGCTTAAATTTGGATGAAAGTTACAACTATGATATAGCTATTAAATTAATTTTATCCATTGGATATATTCAAGCCATAGGAATTTTGCTATCAGTAATTTTCGCTCGGATAAAGGTTGACACTAAGAAGGTGTTTTACATATTTTTACTGGTAGTAGGACTCTCACAGTTAATCGTTTACCATATGCTTCCTAACACCTTTTATTTATATGCCAATAATCAATTTACAATCCTTAAGAAAGTTTTGGACCTAGGATTAATTTTGTTCTATTTAGCTATACTAGCCATAGTCTTTTTGAAACGAAAAGATCTGATAAAAGATCAGAATAGAATTTGTCTGTTTTTTATCATAACAAATCTAGTGGCTAGTGTTTGCTGTACAATGTCTTTCAAGGCTTCTAATGCATTGTATTTGATAGGTCAAGGTATAACTTTGTTAAGTTATACCTTATTATATAGGATTCTTGCAAACAATAAAATTAAAAAGCCTATGACAGAAATATTTAATCAAATGGACACAACCAGTCATATGCTAGGGCAAAAGAATAGAACCTTGCAAGATACTATAGATCAACTGGAAAGAGAGATTGCAAATAGAAAAAAATACGAGAGAAGATTAAAATATGCTGAAGAAAAATATCAAAAGATTGTAAATACATCGCCAGAAATTATTTATATGCAATATGGTAACGAAATAATCTATATGAACGATGTGGCTAAGGAGTTCTTTAGCTACAAAGGCAATGAGTCCATTGAGGGAACATCTATCATGGATATGATAGATGATGAAACTAAGCCTATAATGCAAGAAAGATTGCGTCAGACACAAATTGACAAAATTGACTGTGAACCTATCGAAATAACCTGTCACTGTTTTGATGGTTCTACTAAAATTTTAAGGGTTACGGATATATATATTAACCTAGACGGAAAGAACGTAACCTTAAGCAGAGGTGTGGATATAACAATAAAGAAAAAGCTGGAACAGGAAGAAAAGCGCTTAAAAGAGGCTATAGAATACGAGAAGATTCGTTCCAACTTCTTCTCCAATATATCCCATGAATTAAGGACTCCGGTGAACTTGATTTACAGCTCCTTGCAGCTTATTCAAATGTATAATAAATCCAATGGTAACTGTAATCCTATTGTAGACAAATATTATGAAACAATGAAAAAGAACTGCTTAAGGCTTGTACGACTGATTAATAATATTATTGATATTACCAGAATGGATTCGGGCTATTATTCTCCAAACTATTCTCAAGTGGAAATAGTTAGCGCCATTGAAGATTTAACACAATCGGTAGTAGAATATATCAAGGATAGAGATATTACCATTGTATTCGACACAGATGTAGAAGAAAAAGAAATGAATGTAGATAGGGTTCTTTTAGAAAGAATGCTGCTAAATATACTGTCGAATTCGGTAAAGTTCTCTAAGGAAAAGGGTAATATAGCAATAACCTTGTCGGATAAAGGCGATGGTATAGAAATAAAGGTTCAAGATGATGGCGTTGGAATACCTAAAGAAAATCTATCGACTATATTTGACAAGTTTGTGCAAGTTGATAAATCTCTGAGAAGAAATACAGAGGGTAGCGGCTTAGGCTTGGCTATAACAAAATCTATTGTAGATATCCATAATGGTAAAATAACCATAAATAGTAATGAAAATGGAGGATGCACTACCACTGTATATATTCCAGATAAAAAGATTTTTTACTCTGAAAATCTTGGCAAAATTTTTGATCCTAACCATCCTGAGACAATCAGGGCATACAATGAGGTAGCAGCAGTTACAGATGAAATAAAATCCATTAATAAAAAGCAGTTGTCTGAACAGATTATTCTAGAATTTTCGGATATTTACTAAGTATAATTGGTAATAATACAAAAGACAAAACAATGAAAGCAGGGTGGTAAAATGCAGGAAAAATCAGACAAGAAGCTACATATTTTGATAGCAAATGATGATGGAATAGATGCACCAGGTATTCATGCCCTAGCACAAAGGCTTCAGAAGGACTACAAAGTAACAATGGTAGCACCATCTATGCAAAGAAGCGCTAGTTCACATTCAATTACTATTTCAAAGCCTTTGACGGTGAAGAAGCACACCTTTCCAGGCTTAAATATGAAAGCGTATTCTGTGGATGGAACACCAGCGGACTGTGTAAGGCTGGCCTTAGGTCAACTGGTTGAAGAAAAGGTTGATTTCGTAGTATCTGGCATAAATCGAGGCTTTAATTTAGGTATGGATGTCCTATACTCTGGAACTGTTTCAGCAGCAGTAGAGGCTGCTATTTATAAGGTTCCTTCTATGGCAGTGTCCACAGAGCAATTTGATTGTATTGAGCAATTCAGTACTGCAGCTGATTATGCGGCAATTTTGTTGAAGCTAGCTATAGAGAATGGGTTGAAAAATGATGTTGTACTAAACCTTAATGTACCTCCCTTAAGCCTTAGTGATATCAAAGGAGTAAAGGTTTGCAGAATGGGCAATATGGTGTACGGTAATTATTTTGTAAAAAGAGCAGTCGATGAAAACAGCAATGACGAAGAAAGTGAAATATTCGATATTATGGGTAATGTCTTCGAGCCAGAAGCAGAGGATATGGATACCTTTTTCATCAAACAAGGCTATGTTACCGTAACACCATTGCACTATGATTTGACAAATTTTAAGCTGTTAAAAGAAGTTTCCAGATGGTTTGAATGATAAATATGATTTTTTATGTAAATACCAAAACTTTATAGAATTTTTCTGTTAAAGTTAATCATTAAAATGTATAATATATAGTAATAATACTCAGTAATCGTCGAACTTAAGAAGTGCTTACAACATGAATTTCAATACTACGACATTTTATGCTATAAGAAGGTAAGGCAATATATATAAGATAGGGGTAGTGATATGGGGAGAACAGTGCTTATCGCTGATGATAGTAAGTTAAATATTTTAATGATTACAGATATACTAAAATCAGAAGGATATGAGGTTTATTCTGTTACTTCAGGTCTTGAAGTAATGGATGC
>DGDR01000101.1:0-2890 GCA_002385545.1 Clostridium sp. UBA3947 | reverse complement strand
TGCCTTGGAGATAGGAGCTTTTGATTATATAAGAAAACCAGTAGATGCTATAGAGGTTATAGCCCGAATTAAGTCTGCTCTAAGATATAAGGAACATCAGGAAAAGCTTGAGGAAATGGCTATGAAGGATGGGCTAACTGGACTTTATAACCATGCATTGTTGATAGAATTATTGGCAAAGGAGCATAGCAAGCAGAAAAGATTACGTGGAAGCCTGGCATTTTTGATGATAGATATAGATTATTTTAAAAAAGTAAACGATACCTATGGACATCTTAAGGGCAATGAGGTTATTAAGGGTGTTGCCAATATAATGATGACTACTATTCGTGAAGGGGATATTGCAGGGAGATATGGAGGAGAGGAATTTGGTATTGTACTTTCCAATATTACCCTAGATAAAGTTATTGCAGTAAGCGAGAGAATTAGGAGAAGAATTGCTCTCCAGTCCTTTTCACTAGAGGGACAAACTGTTAACATTACTGTTAGCATAGGAGCTTGCTACAAATCCCCGGATAACGATATATCACATATGGATATGATTAAAATTGCAGATGAGGCCATGTATGAAGCTAAGCGTTCTGGAAGAAATAACGTAAAGGTAGAACCAGTCTAGCAAAGGAAGAAGACGAAACATCTTCGGATAAGAAGCAATAAGGTCTTTTTGTTATCAAATCTCCACCTATTTACATACAAATATAGTATAAGTGATTGGTGGAGGTAAAGTTCCGATGGATGAGAAAGAATTAAGGAATGTTGAGCAAAAGGTGTTAAAGGTTGCCAGTGATAATGCAGGAGTAGTGGAGATGGGAGCTTCCTTCGGTATAGGAGGCTATGCTGAAATGTTTGAAACCTTAGACGGCCAACCTATTGATTGCGGATATTTTGTTACACTGAATGGAAGGAAGGTTCGTATTGCTAATCCAAGAGATCGTTATATATTAGGTGTTACCACTGCTACACCTACAGTGCTAGGTGGGGGCAGGGATGTGAGATGGAAAAATAAATATCTTACAGATGAATGGGGAAGAATGCTATACGAAGAAGTGCTAGTACCAGAAATGCACAGTGATGATGGTAATGTTGTTATACCTGAGCATATAGAAAGAAAACCAATAATAAATCCCAAATGGGATAAAAATCAAACCTACATTCCAAGACAGTTTAGAAAAGAGTGGGTTTCGGTAGCGTTGATAGGTCAAGTTTTAGTTAGAGATGACGGTAGCTGCGTTGAGAATGGTTACTGCATTCCTGGTGAAAATGGTGTTGCGACAACTGCAACAAGAGGCTATAGAGTATTAGAGAGAACCAGATCAAATCAAATACTAATACTGCTTAAATCTACTGCCTTCCCAACCTCCTCCATTGTAACAAGAAGCAGATCATCAAATCAGCTTTAAATTAATAATGATTGTTGCTGTAAAGTGTCCTTTCAAATGTTGAATAAATAGCATTGACAAGGACACTTTTTGTTTGAAAACTTTTTTTTATTAAATTTAAAAAATAGAAGGGAAATTAGCGGTTAATGTTGAATAACATAAGTTAGACAATTATAGCCTTTTTGAGAAAAATATATACAAGGTATTACAATATTCTCAGACAATGCTATACAAAGGGCTAATAACATTAAATAGAGGGTGGTACGAAAAATGAAGACAATTAGGAAGTTAGTATCTGCAGTCATGGCATTCACGTTTTTTTTCTCCGCCACAAATGTCACAGCAGCCGAAGCAAATGTAACCAATGATGTAAAGGTAACTACTTCCACAAGCAATTCTGAGTTTAGAGGGGCTTGGATTAGCTCTGTTTATAATCGTGATTGGATATCATCTGCTTCTGTTGGCGTTCAAGGGCAGAAGAACGACTATATTTCAAAGTTGGAAAAACTTAAAGCAGCAGGCTTTAATGCTGTTATTTTTCAGATAAGATCTATGGGGGATGCCCTATATCCTTCGGAATGTGCTACTTGGTCAAAATATCTCACAGGTACAGAAGGAAAAGATCCAGGATATGATCCTTTACAATTTGCTATTCAAGAGGCTCATAATCGAAAGTTGGAGTTTCATGCCTGGTTTAATCCCTTTAGAATTAGCGCAGATTCAAACTTTAATATAAATGATTATATAAGCAAGTTACCGGCTAATAGCCCATTAAAGCAGCATCCAGAATGGATTGTAAAATACTCAGGTAGCGCCACTTATCATTGGATTAACCTAGGAATACCAGAAGCCAGACAATATGTTATCGATACTATTATGGAGGTAGTGGAAAAGTATGATATCGATGGTGTTCATATCGATGATTATTTTTACCCTTACCCAGTTTACGCAACCAACGGTAGCAAGGTAGACTTTCCTGATAATGACACCTACACAAAGTATAAAGGTACCTTTACCAATAAAGAAGACTGGCGCCGAAATAATGTAAACTTATTTGTGAAGCAGCTATCGGAAAAAATTAGAGCCAAAAAGCCTTCAGTTAAAATTGGAATCAGTCCTTTTGGTATATGGAAAAATAGCAAAACCGAAGGCGGAGCAGGCACCAATGGCATGAGTAGCTACTATGATTTATACGTTGACTCAAAAGCCTTTATAGATAATCAATGGATAGATTATATCGTTCCACAAATTTATTGGAGCATGAGCTACAGCATAGCAGACTACGATGTACTAGTAAACTGGTGGAGCCAGCAGGTGGCCGGTAAAAATGTTCACCTTTATATTGGACAAGCTGCCTATAAAATCAATAATGGTGGCGGAGATGCGGCGTGGAATAATTCCCAGGAAATAATCAATCAGATAAAATATAATAGAAATACTTCAAATGTAAAAGGTAACGTATTCTACAGTGCAAGTGATATATTAGCTAACCGGCTAGGTGTATATGATGC
>DGDR01000013.1:1354-2736 GCA_002385545.1 Clostridium sp. UBA3947 | reverse complement strand
GTTGATGAATTACTAGTTAAATACTTAGGAGCTGATGATAATATTTACACTAGAGAGGCGATGAGAAAAACATTGGTAGCAGCTGTTGCAAGGACTATGACTCCAGGTATTAAATTTGACACAGTATTAGTCTTAAACGGTCCCCAAGGAATAGGAAAGAGTACTTTATTCTCAAAATTAGGTGGGAAGTTTTTTAGCGATTCCCTTTCAATTTCAGATATGAGAGATAAAACTGCAGCAGAAAAACTTCAAGGATATTGGATACTTGAAATTGGTGAATTAGCAGGAATTAGAAAAATAGATGAAGAAACATTAAAATCTTTTTTATCAAGACAGGATGATAAGTTTAGAGCCAGTTATGGATATTCAGTAGAAGATCATCCAAGACAGTGTATTATAGTAGGAACTACTAATCAAGAAGCAGGATTCTTAAGGGATATAACTGGTGGAAGAAGGTTTTGGCCAATTAAAACTCCAGGTGGCACTAGATATAAGCCTTGGGATATAGATGATGTTGATCAGATTTGGTCAGAGGTGATGGAATATTATCATAAGGGTGAATCATTGATATTAAGTAATGAAGCAGAAAAAATAGCAAATGCTGCACAAGTTGATGCCTTAGAAAGTGATGAAAGAGAGGGACTTGTTAGAGAGTATTTAGAGAAGCTACTACCTCCTAACTGGGATCAAATGGACCTTTATGAAAGAAGAAGCTTTATTAGAGGAGATGAATTTAGCAAAGAAATTATTGGCACAGTTAAAAGAGATAAGGTGTGCGCCATGGAAATCTGGTGTGAATTATTTGGAAAAGAACCTACTGCTATGAGAAAAATTGACTCTTATGAAATAAATGCAATTATGAGAAAGATTGATGGATGGGAAAGATACACTGGAAATAAACAAGGAAATGCTAAGATTCCTTTGTATGGTGTTCAGAGAATATTTGTAAGAAGCGGTAAACAAGAGTAAACAAGATTTAGGCTTGTTACCATTCTTGTTTACTAGCTCTAACTTAGCTATATTAAGGCTTTAAGATATATTAGTAAACAAGGTAACAAGATAATACTATGGAGTATATAAAATATAGCCATATAGCTATATGTGAAATCTATAATCTCTATAATTTAGAGTAATCTATAAGAAATTCTTGTTTACTTGTTTACCGGGTTGAAAATAAAAAGCTAAAAATCTTGTAAATACAGGGGTGTAGGAATTAACAAGACTGTTAACAAACTTTATTCTTGTTTAAAGAATGGAGGGAATTTAGGATTTTAGAAAAAAACATAGAAGCAAAATTAAGACGGGTTGTAAAGAACATGGGAGGTATTGCACTTAAATTCACATCTCCAGGAATGGCAGGTATGCCAGATAGATTGGTATTA
>DGDR01000013.1:0-1125 GCA_002385545.1 Clostridium sp. UBA3947 | reverse complement strand
CAATTAGAAAAGTTAGGATTCAAAGTTTATGTAATAGATTCATATGAAAAGATAGATGAATTTTTAAAGAGGTGATGTGTTGATATATAAACCTCATGACTATCAAGAATATGCAAAGAACTGGATTATAGATAATAAAGCTTCAGGATTATTTCTAGATATGGGCCTTGGTAAGACGGTTATAACCCTAACAGCAATAAATGAACTAATCTTTGATTACTTTGAAGTATCAAAAGTATTGGTTATAGCACCACTTAGAGTTGCCGAAAGCACATGGGATTTTGAAAAAGACAAATGGGATCACTTAAATTATCTTAGGATATCAAAAGTTTTAGGCAGTGAAAAGGAGAGGTTAAGTGCACTCAAGGAGAATGCTGATGTCTATATAATAAATAGAGAAAATGTAGTATGGCTTGTGAATACTCTAAAGAATAAATGGAATTTTGACATGGTTGTAATAGATGAATTATCAAGCTTTAAATCTCCTAAGGCTGCCAGGTTTAAGGCCCTAAGGAAAGTAAGACCTTTAGTGAAACGAATTGTAGGTCTAACAGGAACTCCTAGTCCAAATGGATTGATTGATTTATGGTCACAAATTTATCTCTTGGATCAGGGTGAAAGACTTGGAAAGACTTTGACTGGATATAGGGATAGATATTTTCTACCAGATAAGAGAAATCAACATATTATTTTTTCATATAAACCTAAAGCTGAAGCTGAAGAAAAAATATATGAAAAAATAGAAGATATCTGTATTAGCATGAGGGCTAAAGATTATCTAAACCTACCTAAGAGAGTTAATAACATAGTACCAGTTTATTTAGATGAGGTTTCCAGGGAGAAATATAGAAAACTAGAAAAAGACTTACTTCTTCCTTTAACTGATACTGATATTGTTGCAAATAATGCTGCAGCACTCACAAATAAACTCTTACAATTTGCCAATGGTGCTATTTATGATGAAAATGGAGAGGTTTCAATAATACATGATGCTAAACTAAAAGCATTAGATGATTTAATTGAAGCTGCTAATGGAAAACCAGTCCTTATATTCTATTCATTTAAACATGATAAAGAAAGAATTAAAGAGAGATATAAAAATGTAAGAATACTTAATACTGCTGA
>DGDR01000154.1 GCA_002385545.1 Clostridium sp. UBA3947 | reverse complement strand
GCCTTTGACATCGTGTTTCCTCCTTAATAAATCTTTAGATATACCTTTTCCCAAAAGTATATCCTTTATTATTACAAATAAACTTTGCCTGGCGTGTTGTATGTATTAATTGGAGCCCATAACCGGGATCGAACCGGTGACCTCCACCTTACCAAGGTGACGCTCTGCCTACTGAGCTATATGGGCAATATATGGAGCGGGTGAAGGGAATCGAACCCTCGTAGCTAGCTTGGGAAGCTAGAACTCTACCATTGAGTTACACCCGCTTTTCTCTTTTCTTCATGTAACAATTTAAAATTTTACTACGGTTATTTCATTTTGTCAATATTAAAGTTTATCTATTGCTTAAACATTTTTCAAGCTTTCTTTTCACCCTTTGAAGAGCATTATCTATAGACTTTGCATGTCTATCTAAATCACAGGCGATTTCTTGATAGGATTTACCATCTAAATAGGACATGAGCACTTCCATTTCCAAGTCGGAAAGCACTTCTCCAATTTCAGCCTCAATATGATCCATTTCTTCCTTGCTAATAACTAGCTCTTCAGGGTCAGAAACCTTGATGCTAGATAATATATCTAGAAGGGTCCTATCCGATTCCTCGTCATAGATAGGCTTATTCAATGAAACATATGTATTTAGAGGTATGTGTTTTTGTCTGGTAGCAGTTTTTATAGCAGTGATGATTTGCCTAGTTACACACAGTTCAGCGAAAGCCTTAAAGGAAGATAATTTATCTGGTTTAAAGTCTCTAATAGCCTTGTAAAGGCCAATCATACCTTCTTGATAAATATCCTCTTTATCTGCTCCAATCAAAAAATAAGATTTAGCCTTTGATTTTACAAAGTTCTGATACTTATTTATAAGATACTCTTGTGCTCTAGTATCCCCCTTTTTCGCCTCCATAACAACTTCTTCGTCAAGCTTATCTTCATAATTTGTAAACGTTTTTAAGCGCCTTCCGCTCATTCCCAAGAGTATCCCCCCTCCTCATTCATACGCTTCATTTTAAATTATACTCTAGCGTAAATATACAAGTCAAGAGAAATCAATGGTTTCTACGTATTTTATCTTGTTTTTTGAAATTAATCTTAATTACATTTTACATTTTAACATTTTTCTACTTAATACTCGTTCTTTTGTGGAAAAATCAACTTTTTTCTGCATTTCTTTCACAGAAGTCATCCTCGTTAATTTAATATATACTCTTTTATTTTTTATTATGCAACATAATAAATAGGCAATTATTTTTATAGTCTGCTTTTTAAGACTTCATACATAATAATTCCTGCAGCTACAGATGCATTTAAGGAATTCACATTACCTCGCATAGGAATCTTTATGATTTTATCGCACTTTTCCTTTGTTAATCTAGACATACCCTTACCTTCACTGCCAATAACTAAGGCTATTGGGCCCTTAAGGTCTGCTTCATAGCAATATTCCTCTCCATCCATGTCAGCTCCATAAACCCAAATCCCTTGGTCTTTTAATGTATCTATAACATTGTTTATATTTGTAACCTTAGCAATCTTTACATATTCAACAGCTCCAACACTAGACTTATAAACTGCAGCTGTTACCCCTACATTTCTTCTCTTAGGAATAATAATACCATGAGCTCCACAAACCTCAGCGGTTCTGATTATAGAACCTAAATTATGGGGATCCTCTATTTCATCTAACACAATTATAAAAGGATCCTCCCCTTTATCCTGAGCATATTGAATTATATCCTCTACTTCACAATAGCTATAGGGGGTTGTTTGCGCTATAACTCCTTGATGACTTCCAGTTGAAGACATGCTATCAAGCTTTCTTCTATCCACTTCTTTGATAACAATCCCCTTTTCCTTAGCTAAAGCAGTTATAACATTTATAGCTCCTTCTCTATCTCCCTTAGCTATTAAAATATTTTCAATGGTTCTTCCACTGCGTAGAGCTTCTATAACCGCATTTCTGCCCTCAATTAAATCTTCTCTAACATTTTCATTATTCCTCATATAATTATCTCTACCTTCATCTTGCTTTAAAGCTCTCTGCTCTCTTCTATCTCTTACCATTCCCTTATCATTTCTTTTATTAAACTCTCTATTACTTTTCATATAATCACTCCTCGGAAGGTTTATTTTCATCAAATATTATATCCATAATTAACTGTATTCTTTGACTTTGTCCCGTTATATATAAATAACCAATAAGACTTTCAAAACCAGTAGCTGCTCTATAATCTGACACCGTAGCATTCTTAGGTATAGTAGCCGATTTTGTGTTTCGCCCCTTTTTATATATGTAAAGTTCATCTTCCGTTAGATGTTTTTCCAACTGCCTGATAAAGGCTCTTTGGGAATTTGCTTTTACATAGGACACTGCCTTTAAGTGCAATTTATGAGCTGAAAAATCCAAATTATTGAGAATTAAATATTCCCTAACCATAACCTCAAAAACTGCATCTCCAATAAAAGCCAAGGACAAGGCATTAATCCTCTTAGCTTCTTCGGGCTTTAAGGTTTTCCCTGTATAATTAAAAATCATATTTTCTTCTCCCTATCATAGCGTTTTATCCTTCTAGCTAAATTATCAGGATAAATATACATCACTTTACACCTAATTGCAATATGGTAAAAAGCAGCATATAGCTGCTTTTTAGATGTTAAAAGTCAGAGCTTAATGATGTACACTAGTAGCTAAAAAGGTTAAGCCTATAACTTTAGCTTAACCTTTTACTAAATTTATATTACTTCTTTATAAACCATCTTACTCCTTGAGGGGTATCTTCAAGAATTATACCTCTAGCCTTTAGATCATCTCTTATTTTATCCGCTAAAGCCCAATTCTTTTCCTTTCTAGCCTGCTGTCTCTGCTCTATAAGTTTTTCCACTTCCTCCTCTAGGCTTACCTTTGTTGATTTTTGAAGTATTCCAAGGGGTGAACCTAGTTCCCTAATCAAATCCAAGGATAATTGAACAAGCTTTTTAGATGAATCAGCGGAAACATTAATATTGATGTCTCTTATAAGATCGAATATAACAGCTATTCCATCGGCAGTGTTAAAGTCGTCATCCATCTTCTCTATATACTTTTCTCTATAAGAATTCAAAGTATCTACAAAAGCCTGCTCTCCCTCTTGTAAATCCTCTGTTTTAACTACATCTAAAAATCTTTCAAGGTTTCCTATAGTATTATATAGTCTTTCTACAGAGGCTTTAGCTGAATCCAATAGCTCAAGGCTAAAGTTTAATTGAGTTCTATAATGAGCAGATAGCATAAAAAATCTTACTACATCTGCATCATACTTCTCTAATATTTCCCTAACAGTGAAGAAATTATTTAAAGACTTAGACATTTTTTGATTGTTAACATTTATGAAGGCTGAATGCATCCAATATCTTGCGAAAGGAGCATTATTTCTGGATTCACTTTGTGCTATTTCATTTTCATGGTGAGGGAAGATTAAATCTGTACCACCTGCATGAATGTCTATAGTCTTGCCTAGTAGCTTATCTGCCATGCATGAGCATTCAATATGCCAACCTGGTCTTCCTAATCCCCATGGACTTTCCCAAGCAGGCTCCCCTGGCTTTTGCTTCTTCCAAACAGCAAAATCCATAGGATCCTTCTTTCTCTCATCTACATTTATTCTAGCTCCTGCTTGCAAATCCTCAAGATTTTGACCAGATAGCTTACCATACTCCTCAAATTTTTTTGTGCTAAAGTAAACATCACCATCTACTTCGTAAGCATATCCCCTATCTATCAAATCTTTTACAAAGGTTATTATTTCATCGATAAATAAGGTTGCTCTTGGATTTACAGTAGCTCTCTTTATATTTAAACCATCTGCATCCTTGTAATATTCAGCTATATATCTATCTCCTAGTTCCTTTACAGTTGTATTTTCGTCATTGGCCTTGGCAATCATCTTATCATCTATATCTGTAAAGTTTTGAACGAAATTTACTTTATACCCTCTATATTCAAAATACCTTCTTATTGTATCAAATACAATAAAGGTTCTTGCATTCCCGATATGAAATAAATTATATACAGTGGGTCCGCAGACATACATGCTTACTTCCCCTTCTTTTAAGGGTACAAATTCTTCTTTAGCCTTTTTCAAGGTATTATATATTTTCATTATCTCACCCTCCTTGCTAAGTTGGTACTGTCAAAGTTTTTTATA
>DGDR01000099.1 GCA_002385545.1 Clostridium sp. UBA3947 | reverse complement strand
AATTGTGCAATTTCCTCAAATAATAATAGTAGAGATGAAAATTTAGAAAAAACTGAGGAATTGCCATTTCTTTTTGATAATAGAGAAAAGTCAGAGTCTAAGGAATACTTATACTGTAAATCATGCAAAAGTAAATATCCTATTAATTTAGAAGAGGAAGATGCTAAAATTAATTTTACAATATTGCAAAAAGCTATAAGAGCAGATCATATAGAAAATCCGGAATTTTTAGGATAAAAATTTCAGATATAAAATATATACTACTATACTAGCTAATTTGTGAATATAATGCTTTGTATAATCCAAAATATTTCTAGATTTATATTGAAGAGGTGATAGGGTGAAATCATTTGATGCACTTATAAAAGAGACACTACAAGCAGAAGACTTAGAAGAAGTAGAAGCAGCAGCTGATTTATTTCAATTCGGAATAGAAAAGGGTTATTATAATAAGTGGCAAGCAACGGAGTTTAATCAAGCCTATTGGGAGGCTAAAAATAGATGTCTAGCTCTTATAATTGCAAATCAAATAAAAGGAAATAAATTAGATATAATAGATATAGTGGCTAAGGCTCCTATAGAACTCAAAGATGATGAAAACAAGTTAATAGAATACGTAAATGGTAGAATTAAAGCTTTACGCGGAAAAATTAAAGGCTTAAAATAAAAATTAACCATGGGACTATAGTAAGGTTCTATAAGTCTCATGGTTTTAAATATGATTTATTTTTTCATAATTAGACAATAATTAAACATTTTCTGCAATATAGTATATTAGCTTCTCTGTATCTTCCCAGCCCAAACAAGAGTCAGTTATTGATTTTCCATATACATGACAATTAATATCTTGGCTACCTTCTACTATATAACTTTCTATCATTAATCCTTTTATTAATCCTTTTAGTTTTGAATCCCACTTTCTACTGAACAGTACTTCTTTGGCTATTCTCGGCTGTTCATAGAATTTCTTCATAGAATTAGAGTGATTTGTATCTATTATTATAGCAGGATTAGCTAGTTCTCTCTCTTCATATGCTGTTGCTAATTCAAGAAGGTTTTCGTAGTGATAATTTGGTATATTTCTGCCATATGAATCTACTGCACCTCTTAAAATAGTATGACATAAAGGATTACCTGAAGTTTCAACTTCATACCCATTATAAAGAAAAGTATGAGAGTTTTGTGCTGCTACAACTGAGTTGAGCATAACAGTAATATCTCCAGAAGTAGGATTTTTCATGCCAACAGGTATGTCCATTCCACTTACGGTTAATCTGTGTTGTTGATCCTCTACAGATCTAGCTCCTATAGCTACGTAACTTAGTAAATCAGCTAAATAAGAGTAGTTTTCAGGGTATAACATTTCATCTGCAGTAACCATATGAGTTTCTGATAGAGCCTTCAGATGCAAGTTCCTAATTGCTCTGATACCTTCCTCAATATTAGGAGCTTTATTAGGATCAGGTTGATGTGCCATTCCTTTATAGCCTAAACCAGTTGTTCTTGGCTTATTAGTATATATACGAGGAATCAATATAAGATTATCTTTCACCTTCTCTTGTACCTTTGCCAATCTGTAAACATAGTCTAATACAGAGTCTTCTCTGTCAGCAGAGCATGGACCTATAATTAAAATAAACTTATTAATTTCTCCCTTAAATACTTTTTCGATTTCAAGATCTTTATCCTTTTTTACTTTTGCCAATTCCTTGCTAAGTGGTATATCTTTTATAACTTCCTCCGCTGTAGGTAGTTTTTTAATAAATTTCATACTCATAAATTTGTCAACCTTTCTACATAATCATGCTAATATTAAAAAATTATAATTAGATTGAGTGGGTATCGCTAGATAATAATCTAATAATCAGAATACTATAAAAATAAAATTAATTCAAGAATAAATACTTTTTTTTATGTATAATTATTCGAAGCTAATAAAAATATTTATATCATAAAAAAGGGTATATTATGACATATCATTATATTTTCTTTATCTATAAAGAAAATTGTGATATAATTTAGACAAAATTAATGAAATTCAAACAGTTTTAGAAAGAGGAGGCTGTAAAATGGATAATACCTCTTTACAGATTAGTTATATATCACAGTTAATGACTAGCGGTTTATCTAATAGCAAAGCTAATAGCCAGGTAGAAGCAGAGAAGCAATTAGCTATTATAGCATTCCAAAAGATATATGAAATGATGGTTGAGGGAAGTAGTACAAGCTCCAACAGTTTAATGAGTACTTTATTGTTATCTCAAATTAGTGAAGAGAATGATATAAATTTAGGTTCATCTTTAGATTTAATAAGCTCTCTTAATATGAATTCAAGAACATATTTAGAAAATAATTATAAAGTTAATAATCTATATAAAAGCTATGTTAATGATTCAAGTCTTGGTGCCTTATCGGCAAAGTATGAATCTAATGGAAGAGCAGGGGTTATAGCTAACAATCCGGGAGATTATGGAGGTAAATCCTATGGCGCTTGGCAATTTTCTTCAAAAACTGGTTCTTTAGATTCCTTTATTAATTCTTTAAAAGATTCAAAATATGAATATTATAATATTCTAGTTCAGGCTAAGGCAAAGGATGGAAATACTTTTGGAAGCAATTTTGATAATGCATGGCAATCTATAGCGAAAATTGATAATGAAGGTTTTTTGGTTTTACAATATAACTATGTTAAAAATTCTTTTTATGATAGAGCTGCTGAAAAATTGAAACAATCTTATAATTTTGATATTAATAGCAGATCTAATGCCTTAAAAAATGTTTTATGGTCTACAGCAGTACAACATGGAGTAAATGGAGCTGTTAATTTATTCTCAAAAGCAAATTTAAATGCATCTGATAAGGATATAATCAATGAAATATATAATGAAAGACAAAAAGTTAACATATATTTCAGAAGCAGTTCAGCTGACGTTAGGAAAAGTGTATATAATCGATTTAGTAGAGAAAGAGAAGATGCACTTAATATGCTTCAAAACGAAAGGATAGTTTAAAGATGGCATTACAATTTTCAAGAGAATATAAAAGAATAATTGAAGAAATTGCAGATGGATTATCAAATATTACAGATGTTTATAGCATTTTAGACATGGAAAAAACTACTTGGGAAGATCTCTGTGACCAAGATAAAATAGAATTTACTAAAACCTTAGCTGATGATATATTTTATGCGCTTGGTCAAGAACCTATTATGATAATAGGTGATGATAAGGTTGAATACTCTAAAGAAAAAGGTGAAATTAATATTATTTCCCAAAATAACGTAATAAAATCGGTAAAATTGTAATATTATATAAATTGCTAATAGTATTTTACAGTACTACTAGCAATTTTTTTGCTTATTCAAATATTATTTGGAATTAAATATAGTGAAAAGATTAACAATTTGATATAATATCGTATGTAGGGATATAGAACCATATAGGAGGTAATAATTATGTGCATGGATCCAAGATTTAAAGAATTGGAAGACTACATGAAAGAGCGCGACTACAAAGAAAGTGAATTAATTTCAGTACTTCACAAAGCTCAAGAACTCTTTGGTTATTTAGGAGAAGAAGTTCAAAATTTTGTAGCTGAGAAACTTTGTATCCCAGTTTCAAAGGTATATGGAGTTATAAGCTTCTATTCCTTTTTTACCACAGAGCCCAAGGGTAAATATGTTATCAATATTTGTACTGGAACGGCTTGTTTTGTTAAAGGTTCAGGTGAAATAGTAGAAGAATTCAAAAGGCGTCTGAACATCAAAGAAGGTGAGACAACTAAGGATGGCTTGTACACTATTGATACCCTAAGATGTGTTGGTGCTTGTGGTTTAGCACCAGTAGTAATGGTTAATAATAGAGTTTATGGGCACTTTACCAAAAAGGACGTAGAGAAAGTCCTTAATGAATATAAATAACGGGGGTGATAATATGTGTCAGGTAAAGAGCTTAGTAGAATTAAATTCTTTAGCAGAAAAATATAAAAATTTAGTTGCCGCAAGAAAAGTAAAAGAACTTAGCCAAGAGGTTAGTGAAAGACATATAATGGTTTGCCAAGGTACTGGTTGTCTTTCTTCTAAATCAGATGAAATATTAGAACAACTCAAAAATAATATAGAAAAACATGGTTTACAGGATAAAGTAAAGGTTGTTTTAGCAGGATGTTTCGGCTTTTGTGCAAAAGGCCCTATAGTTCATATTTTGCCAGACAATGTTTTTTATATACATGTTACCCCAGAAGATGCAGAAGAAATTGTATCCAAGCATATAGTTGAAGGAGAAGTAATAGAAAGATTATTATACGAAGAACCAACATTAAGCAAAAAAGTAAGCACTAAAGAAGAAATGTCCTTTTATAAGAAGCAATTAAGAATTGCTTTAAAAAATTGTGGTGTTATTAACCCTGAAGATATTAGAGAGTATATAGCTTGTGATGGATACAAGGCTTTGGGAAAGGTTCTTACTTCTATGACACCAGATGACGTTATTAATGAAATTACCGAGTCTGGTTTAAGAGGAAGAGGAGGCGGAGGTTTCCCAACAGGCAAGAAGTGGATGTTTGCAAAATCTTACGAAAGCCCTGAAAAGTATATAATTTGTAATGCTGATGAAGGAGACCCTGGTGCTTTCATGGATAGATCTATACTTGAGGGGGATCCACATAGTGTTATAGAAGCAATGGCCATTGGAGGATACGCTATTGGAGCAAGCAAAGGATTTATCTATATTAGAGCAGAATACCCATTGGCAATAAAGAGATTAAAAATTGCTTTAAATCAAGCTAAAGAATATGGCTTCTTAGGAGAAAATCTTTTTGGAACAGATTTTAGCTTTGATATAGAAATAAAGTTAGGTGCTGGAGCCTTTGTTTGTGGAGAAGAAACAGCTTTAATTCACTC
>DGDR01000110.1 GCA_002385545.1 Clostridium sp. UBA3947 | reverse complement strand
ACTTTAATTATCCTACAACAACTTGACACTATCGGGATTTTCATTGACAATAACACAATCGAAGGGTATATGTTATAATGAATTAAATATTAGATAATAATGTTATATTAAAGTATAGTTAAAAGTGTAAGGAGGTAAAAATGGCTATAGCTAATATATATGACTATCACTTAGGTGTGGTAGATGATGAATTGGTAAGGCACCTTGAGTCCTTGCCTGAAGATTTTTGGGATTTTGTAGAGTATGAGAAAAAATATACCCACTTTATACACACATACCCAGCGATGATGATACCACCGATTCCTGAAAATATATTGAAAATCATGAAAACCTATCAACCCAATATAAGAACTATGCTAGACCCATTTGCGGGGTCTGGGACTAGCTTATTAGAGGGTGTTCTAGCAGGTTTAGATGTTGTGGGGTTGGACCTAAACCCCTTAGCTTTGTTGTTATCTAAAACAAAGTGTACGCCAATAAATCCAGAAAAGTTAGAGAGAATTAGTAAGGTAGTTTTGGAAAACATAGAGAATGATATTAATAATGAAAACCAGAAAGTTAAAAAGCCAGATTTCTACAATATAGATTATTGGTTTAAAGATTATGTTATCAGAGATTTACAGATTATTAAGCAAAGAATTAATGAGATAGAAGATAAAGATATAAAGGCTTTGTTTTTAGTAGCCTTTTCTCAGACTGTCAGAGATAGTTCAAATACAAGAAATAGCGAATTTAAACTTTATAGGATGACCGAAGAAAAATTGAAAGAGTTTAATCCTGATGTGCTAGAGTTTTTTGAGATTAACTTAAA
This sequence comes from Clostridium sp. UBA3947, assembly GCA_002385545.1. GTDB lineage: Bacteria > Bacillota > Clostridia > Clostridiales > Clostridiaceae > Clostridium_AU. The sequence continues at coordinate 1,705 of DGDR01000110.1, read as the reverse complement.
TAAGTGTATTGAGGGAATGACTGAGCTTTATAATAAATACCAAGGGGGTTGTGGTGTTGAGGTAATAGCACAAGACACAAGAAGCTTTGATTTAGATAAGCAATTCGACCTACTGATTACCTCACCCCCCTACGGAGATTCAAAAACAACTGTTGCGTATGGACAATTTTCGAGGTTATCGCTGCAATGGTTAGATTTAGAAGAGTATGATTATGTTGCCAGCCATATAGAGAAAGAGCGATTAGATAAATATCTACTGGGAGGCATGAATGGAGTAGGAGAAAATGACTTACCTTCAAGTAGCCTCAAAGGAGCACTGAAAGAAATAGCAGATAAAGACGAGAAAAGAGCCTTAGATGTTTTATCATTCTATATAGATTTAGACAAGTGTCTAAAATCAATTACTAAACATATGAAAGTGAATTCTTATCAATTCTGGGTGGTAGGAAATAGGACAGTTAGAAAGGTTACTTTACCAACAGACAAGATTATTTCCGAATTAGGAATGCAATATAATCTTAAAACTGTTGCCATTATTCCTAGAAATATCAGCAATAAAAGAATGCCACGAGAAAATTCACCAACAAATAAAAAAGGGAAAAAGGTGGCAACAATGAATACGGAAAATATTGTGATATTAAGGAGGGTAAGATAATGGCAACATTGGTTGAGATTCAAAGAAGGTTAGAGGAAATTAAAGACATGGGATACATACCTACAAAAAGAAAAGGATCAACAGGAGTTGGCCATACTTTTGAACAGGTTTTTGGCCTAGAAGAAGATAACTTACAAATCCCAGACATTGGTGGTAGGGTTGAGGTAAAGACAACGAGGAGGAACTCAGGGACTTTGGTGACAATGTTTACTTTTAATCGTTCTGTTTGGCAAATGAAGCAAAAGGATGTTGTTATGAAATATGGGTATTATAGCGAAAAGGACAGAAGGTGGGCACTGTATCATTCGATATATCCTCACAAACCTCACCCTTCAGGGTTTGAGGTAGTTGTAGACAAGCATGGAAACACTCTAAAACTAAGACACAGCGGAGAGGATATAGCTATTTGGAGTATATATAGGCTGGTAGGTGCATTACTTTATAAGCTAGGAAAAATATTATTTGTTATTGCAGATTCAAGAATAGGGGAAAATGGTAGAGAGGAATTTCATTTTAATGAGGCGTATTTATTAGAGGACCCTAGCGAAGAGAGATTTATTGAGGCTTTTGAAAAATCTAAAGTCTGTTTAGATATAAGGATGCACTTAAAAGAGAATGGAACAGTTAGGAATCATGGCACAGGTTTTAGGATGGAGGAGGATGAATTGCATTTGTTGTTTGACACAAAAAGAAGACTTTTATAAATACATATATGTATAGCGCCCGCAAGGTCGCTTTTTTAATGCAGAAAAAAAGGAGGTGCTGCTGATGCCTAAGAAAAGTAAATTAACTGAGAAGCAAAAAAGGTTCTGCGACTTTTATATTGAAACGGGGAATGCTGCAGAGGCAGCACGGTTGGCAGGTTATAGTGGACTCACATATTCCAGATAAGTGTGTCCCTAGATATTTCGCTGAACGGGCGAACGTGAAGTTGGACTGTTTGCGGTGATCTTATTTCCGATACTCCGCTTTTAGTTGACACCATGCAAGGCGTTCTTTTCTTTGATGTTCCCGTTTGTGAAACGGGGCACTATCCAGAAATATTGTTTT
>DGDR01000214.1 GCA_002385545.1 Clostridium sp. UBA3947 | reverse complement strand
CATAAACACTTTTCTAAAACACAGCGATATACCGAAATATGAAGGCAATCACCCAATTAGGACAAGGCGCCAGTAGCCCTTATTTCCCCCTTAAAACAGCTTGTCTTATATCCTCCCCATAAACACTCTTCTAAAACACAGCCTTATAGTGTGAAAAAGCAAAGGTCCTAATCGGACCTTAGACTGTGCTCACCTTGCTAAACTACCTCCACTCATTAGACTGAAGCCCGCTGGTTATAATGAAACTTACCCTTTACATTACACTGAGACCAGCTCATTATCCAAAACCCGCAAGGCATAAAAAAAGCCTGCACCGTCTAATAAGTGCAAGCTTTCTGTGAAATTACTTAATTTATATAAACTTGTTGTTTTTACTTTTTATTAATTCTATATATCTAAGCTTAACTTCATCTACAATATCCTCCCAGCTTCGATATATGGTTTTTTGAGCCTTTTCGCCTACAATTTTTAGGTTTTCTCTATCACCGATTATCTCAATAATCCTCTGGGCAAAGGCTTCTTCGTGGTTATCTGAGATAAAGCCGTTAACGTTATCCTCTATTCCTTCTGCAGCGTTTGAGTCAACTATTACTAGGGAAGGAGTTTTTACCGCGGCGGCTTCTCTTACCACAATACCAGAGGTATCGTAGAGGGAAGGAAAGAGAAATAAATCTGCCCTAAGAAAACATAATTGAAGCAGGGATCTATCTGTTATTAAGCCTAAGAACTTAACACAATCATTAAGATTATATTCATCTACCATTTTTTCTAAATCTTTTTTGGCAACGCCTTCGCCGACGAAGAACATTTTGTAGTTTAATCCTTTAAACTTCAATATTCTTAAAGCTTCCATCAGCATTTTTAGGTTTTTTTGCCAGATATGTTGGCCTACAAATAAGAAAACCAACTCATTTTCGCCCACTTTTAAATATTCATTGGCTTTCATGGTAAGTTCTTCGTTGTCGTCTTGGATTGGGAAATCGGCTCCGTTATATACTACCTCTATGTTTCCTTTATAGCCATACTCCTTTAAGGTAGCAGCGGTGGACTGATTTACTGTCCATACAGAATCCACCTTGTTATAGAAGTCTATAATAATTGTGGTTAGGAATTTTGCTAAGGAATCTAGTTTTACAGCATCTTTAAAATCATCATAGAACTTAGAATGAAAGGTGGCTACCACTGGTATTCCTCGTTTTTTTGCTAGCTTTAAGGCTAACTGTCCAGAGCTAAAAGGGCTGTGACAGTGCACAATATCAAAGGGAATATTCTTTACATCATGCTTGAAAGAATAATCGAAATGAGGAAATCCAAATCTATAAGGCTTTCTATATGGTAAAGGTACTGAAAAGTATCTTATTACCTCTGGTACGCTACTATCTTGGTATCCTGGTACATTAGGAGTAATTACATAGGTTTTGCATCCCTTTTTCTCCAGCCAATATGCATAATTCTTTGTTACATTAGCTACCCCATCCATTACTGGTTCGTATGAATCATTAAACTGTCCAACAACTAATTCCATAAGCGTATCTCCTCGTCTTTATAGATATCAATCTTTTCAGTCTTCTCTTTCATTCTACTATATTATACATTATTTTTGAAGTGTTTCATTCTCCTTTTTCTTTTTACCTTTGTTATAAATAACAATTGCTGGGATAGCAATTACAAGCATTACAAGGGCAAAGGGGAGTATAGCCGCTATGAGTATTACTAGTGTTTTTAGGAAGCTAATTAGTGATTTAACTGAACCTGTAAAGCTATTTGCCACTGAACCTATGAAGGTCTCTGATTTTTCTTCTATCTTTTGCTCTTCCTCCACTTCTCTTATTGTTATATTTACTGTGGCTAGGGATACAAGGTTATCATATTTCTTTAGAGTAGTTGTTAAGCTTTCTATTTCTATTCTTATATCAGAAAGTCTTTTTTCTAAATCTAGTATATTCTGTAGATTATCAGTCTTCTCTAAGAGAGATAAAAGCCTTTCTTCCTGTATTTTTAAAGTTTTTACTCTAGTTTCTGTATCATAGTATTGGAAGGTTATATCTTCTCCATCCTGTTTGCTGCTTATGATTGTACCTACAGAGTCAACATCTTTAATAAATTCATTTACTTTATCTGCTGGTATCCTAACTACAAGCTCTCCGCTGCGCAGGTCCTTCTTGTTATTTTTCACCACACCGCTACCCTTTATATTAGAGTCTTGTATGTAGCCTCCCACAGCAACTGTTCTTTCATTAATCACTTCCATGGCATAATCAAAATCTTTAGTTTCAATCACCCTGTATAGAGTGGTTATAATTTTTCTTTGTACTGTATCTTGGTTTACTTTTTGGGAATCTGTTGCCGTTGAATTGTTTTCCTTAACTTCTTTATCTAATGCAGCTCCATCCGTTGAATTATTATAGTTACTTGATGCTCTTTTATTTTCAGTATAACTATCTCTGTTAGATATTCCTCTTGACTTGTCACTTTTACTACAGCCTGTAAATATTAGAATTCCTGTCATCAACATTGAAGCAATGATTAGTTTTGCCTTTCTTTTCATTTATAATACCCCCTAATATTAATTTTAAATTCTACATTATATCCAAAACGCATATACTCTTTATGAATCAATAATGAACTGGAGAGTAAGATGCGTTTTTTTATTGTAATTAAAAAGAAACACCTATATCCTGCTTTTTCTTCACTGGCACTAGTACTGATATTAATTTTAACAAACGTTATACCTGTGTTTTCCAGTAACACCATTGATGATGAGATTGTAAAAGTGGTGGAAGGAATGTTCAGAGCAAGAAGTCAAGCTACCCTGCTGAAGGATTCTGAGCTAATGGATTCCCTCTATGATACTAACAGAAAGTACAGTCAATGGGCCTTTGAACACGAGGAAAAGAAAATTAAGTACCTACATAACTGGGCAGAGAAGCAAGGTGTAGTCTTTACTGCCATTACTCCAACGATAAAGGTCAGGTCCATGAAAAAGAATGGTGATACATACTCGATGTACTTGATTTGCTCTACTGAATATCAATACCATTATGAGAATGAACCAGATATTACAAACAGTTTTAGAATCGGAACCTATCACACCATGGATATCACTAAGAAGAATGATCAATGGTGGATTACAAAGGAATGGTATACGGATCCCTTTGCAGATTCTTTAAACCTAGAAAACATAAAATATCAGGATGCTAAGGAATATATCACAAATCATGAGCCAAGAGACTTATCCAATATTTCAGAGTATAGAATAAAGGCTGTTAAATATATGGAGCAGTATTGTGGTGCTGCCAGTGACCCTAAGTACAACTTTGCCTATAATAAAAAATATCGAGATTATAATCCTCAAGGCGGCGACTGCGCAAACTTTGCATCTCAAACTCTTTTTGAAACGGGAAGGTTCAAGAAAAACTCCACTTGGAATCATGACAAAAACGGAGCTACAAGAGCTTGGCTAAATGCCGATGGCTTTTCCCATTATTTAATGGACAGCGGTCGTGGTTCTCTAATTGTTAAGGGTACCTATGATAAGGTGTATAAATCTGCTTATAAGCTACTGCCTGGAGATATAGTAGCCTATGAAAAAGGCGGTAGAATAACTCATGTTTCAGTAGTTAGCGGTGCTGATTCTAAAGGCTACACCTTAGTAAGCTGTCATAATACAGATAGAAATATGGTGCCTTGGGATTTGGGCTGGAGCAACAAAAATATTAAATTTTGGTTTATAAGGGTGAATTTTTAGCTTATTATACATAGACGAAATATATCATAATAAAGTTGCTTTTTAGTTCCATAAATTAATAAGAATAATTAATATTGTAAATATTCTTTAAATAATTATAAACAATTTATGAACAAATTACAAACAAAATCTACCCCATAATATATTAAAGCGGCTATAAAGCCGCTTTTTCATACATATTTACTAACTTCCACATTATTTTTCATATTATTAACTAGATGCTTAATTTCCTGATCCTTGCTCTTATCCATTATTAGAACCACATCATCAGATTCCACTATAACTAAATCCTTTATACCAAAGCCTATAATGAGTTTATCGTTGGAGATTATTGTGCAATTTTCACTGTCCTCTGTATAGGTACTGCCAATAACCTTGTTTTGTCGAAAATTCTTTAAGAATCTTGATAGGGATTCAAAAGTGCCTATATCATCCCATTCAAACTCGCATTTGATTACATAGGCCTTTCTTGTCTTTTGCATAACCCCGAAATCAATGGATATACCATCGATTATACTGTAGTGGTGTTTAATTACTTCTTCCTCATCTTCTAATCCTATGTGCTGATATATTTCAATAAGACTCTTATATAGCTTTGGGAGGTACTTCTCTATTTCCCTAAGCATCACATCTGCTCTCATAATGAACATGCCACTGTTCCATAGATAGTTTCCCTGCATGAGAAAATCCTTTGCCACCATGATGTTAGGCTTTTCGGTGAACCGTTCAACCTTATAGGTTACCATGGCGGTGCTTAGCCGGTCCCCCATCTGTATATATCCATAGCCTGTTTCTGGTCGGGTAGGCTGGATACCTATGGTTACAATACCTCTCTTTCTTTCACATACATCCACCGCTTGCTTCAAAGTATCTATAAACAGCTTTTCTTTATCTATATAATGATCCGATGGAAACACCATAAGCACTGCATCTTTATCTTTCTTTAACAGCTTTACTGCTGATAAGCCAATGCAGGTAGCTGTTTCCTTGTTAGAAGGCTCTACAATTATATTACTAGAATCTAATTCATATAATTCTGTCTTAACCTTTTCTACATAATCTTCATTAGTAACAACATAAATGTTTTCCTTATCAACGAGAGGTTTTATTCTATCAACAGTATTCCGTAAAAAGCTTTTATTATTTATAAGCTTTAAGAATTGTTTTGGATTATTGGATCTTGATAAGGGATATAATCGTGTTCCTTTTCCTCCTGCTAAAATAAGCGCGTATAACAACTCCCACCACTCCAAGAATAACTATACTATAATATATGATATTAATTTAAATTGTGAACATATTCCAAACAGAAACAAAGCAAAAAATCGGCAATAGCCGATTTTTATCTGAAGTGGTCTATTTAATTTTCTAATTATTAGGCTGCATTCTTAATTATGCCTACAACAACACCTAAAACAAGAGCCTCTCGATTTTTGATTGAGATTGGTGAGTACTTATCATTTTCAGGCATAAGCATTACGTCATTTTTGTCTATGCTTAATCTCTTTAGGGTAGCACTTCCCTCTAGTTCCACAGCTACTATATCCTTATTATTAGCAGTGCTTTGTCTTCTGATAACTACAAAGTCTCCATCGTCAATTCCTGCGCCAATCATACTATCACCCTTTACCTTAAGCATAAAGCAATCCTTCATGCCCTTAATCCAATAACAGGGTATGTTGAAGATACCTTCTACTTCAGGATTTATAGCAATAGGCTCTCCAGCAGCAATATTGCTGTAAACAGGAATAGGCTTTAATTCATCCTTATGGCAAGGTAGTTCCTTGTCATCCTGCAATAGAATAAACTCATCGCTGTTGGCTGTATCCACTTGGAATAGAAAGCTTTGTCTATGTCTAATATCTAAAAATTGATATTTTTCTATAGATAACTTTTTATTTTCTTTTCTAGCTTCTACTTTATGGCTTTTGCTCTTTTGGACTGCTTCCTTCTTTAAGTATGAGCATCTCATATTTAATTCAAAGCCAAGGTCCTTCTGTCTTCTTCCTTTTACTATCCATGCACCATCAATAGGCTCAGCCTTATGATCTACCATAAGCATCATGCTGGAATAAGCCCTATTGGTATTTAGAGCCATTAGTATATTAATTTGTAGTCTACTTAACATATGAGCATCATCAACAACCATATGAGTGTAACCTTTTGTACCACAGCTTAAGATTGCCTGCAAAGCTAATTTTTCTTTGTCTAAGGAGTCTATAAGATTTCTTTCCTTTAATTTATTAGTATAAAGCTCCATTACTTTACAAATCGCTTCTCTAGACCTTGAGTTCTTGTTCAATCTGCTTGGGAATCCCTTTTTCTTATTTCTATAAAAACGATCTGCCTTCATGTATTCTTCCATACTATTAAAGTCACTGGACTTTATCCAATTTATTTCATCAACAATAAAAGCTACATTAGCATCCTTTATAAACTTTACTCTCTTATAATGATGCTTGAGCTCTTCTACGCATTCAGTTAATATTGATATCTGTTCTTCTTTATTTATAATTAAAGGATTAACCTTATTGTGACATATGTATTCAGAATAATACTTATCTACCAACTCATCTATAGTATAAAAGTTTACCTTTTCTTCGCTTGATAAGGAGAATAGGGTTCTATAGTCATATTCAACCTGGCTTTTTGCATTTTCATAATGTTGTTTAAGCAAGTCGATATTTGTCTGTTTCGTTGCTACTACTAAAACCTTTTCATCCTCATATAAACAATAACTACTCTTCAAATATAAAGCTCTATAAGCTGCAGTCATAGTTTTACCTGAACGCTGTGCGCCCTTAACAATAGTCAAACCAAAGGGCTTGCCTATAACTATTTTCTTTATAGCTGCATCAATATTCATGTCCCCACCTCCGTACAGGTAATAATATAATAACAAATCCTTCAATCATTTAGCATTACAATATTTAACAATATCATACATTCATAGATATATTATATACTACTTCTACAAATTTTTTAAGCCTAAAATCTATTTTAATCTAAAATCTTTCGACGATTTTACCAAAAAAACGCGCCTTAGAAAACAGGCGCTTATTGTAGCTATAAATTATTTGAGACGTATTTAATTATCTTAAAATATATTGTAAATTATTGTTTAAATAATCCATAACCTTATTTGCTATTAACTTATGTCCTTCTTTATTTGGATGTATGCCATCAATACATAAATATTTGCTATACTCCTTTTCCTTTAAAAATGTCTCCCTTACATCTATTAGTTCTACCTTATTTTCCGCCGCCAGTTCTTCAACCCTCTTACTATATTGTTCCTGCCAATAGTAAATTCTATTCACATCTCCTAGCCATTTTAGAATATTTTTTTCTGCTTCCTTTTCATTTTTACAGATCCATTTGAAATACCGTTTGGAATCCAGCGGTGGCAGAGTCATTAGCATAGGAATGATATTAAGCTTTCGACAGTAATTGATAATATAATTTAAGGTTTTAGAGAACAGCTCTAAATCTGTCTTTGGAGAGAATTGACCCTCTGGATTGTTAGCAATAGCCTGCCAATCAAAATCACAATCATTTCCTCCAAACTCTATTAAGAGGATATCGGGATTCTTTTTCAAAACATCGGTTTCAAACTTCTGTAAAGCCCTTATAATATTATTGCCAAACTTACCGGCATTATAAATAGCTGCCTTTACATTATTGGCCACTAGATTAACGAAGTTTTCCTTCAAAACCACATAACGTTGCTTTGCTTCATCATACACTACCCCTTTGGTAATGGAGTCCCCGTACACTACAAAATTGTAACAATCCTTAATATTCACCTTCATAACCTCCCTAACATATAATTTATATATATTTTCTTACGTATTTCTCATATTTATTCATATAGTTTTGAATACTACATATCTATATACTTATACTATCATTTCAAAACATTGATGTCAATGCTTTGAAAGTAAATATTTCCTTAACTCTAATTTTTATTAAACAAAAAGACACCCACATTAAGCAGGTGCCTATATATAGATTATTTCTTTTTGTAAACAAAATTCCATGGCTCCAGATAATATCATATAGTGCAGATGCAACCTTAGTCTTTTTATTAACATATACTCTGAAGCCAATAAAGGCATTTCTATCCTGCAATATACTTTTTATGCCTTCAAGGGACCAAGGATTTGATGCCCGTCTCACGTTTCTTCAGCTTGGGTATAGACCAAGGCTTATCAGCAGGACGCTCCTTTTTCGGTGTGATTCGCAATACAGTAAAATATTGATCAAGTTTATAGATGTAATCCCAACCAATTTCTGAGTCTTCAAAAATCGCCGCCCGCATGACAAGCAAAAAGTGATCCTTACCTCTTTCCAGTCCCATGTTGACTAAATTATCAGGAATATTGTCATTATTCATAATACCAGGCCTAAAGCCCCCTTCAACTAAATTGTCACGGATTTGGTTATTAACACCCTTGTCTGCAGTAGTAATTATAATTGTGGAGCTGTCGAAGGGATTTCCATCGGCTCCATAAGGAGTGCTATTGGTCCAAATAGAGTTATTACTAATCTGATCCCCTAAGCTGGCACCAATGAAGTGGTAGTGACCAGTGTAATTATTTCCTGCTGTAACAGTGTCACTATAGTTCTTATACCTTTTGTTTTCAACAAAGCCCAAATAGCTGCAAAAGCTGAAGTAAACAGCGGGAGGAGGCGTTTGGCCAATTAATGCAATAGCTTCATCAAGGCGAAGCTTATAGTATATTCCAGAGGCTGTATAATTTATGTTAGGTGGATAATTATGGAGATTACAAGGATTATAACCCTTTGGCGGTCTCTGACCTGGGCTAGGACTTTGGTCCGGTGCTGGCGGCAGAAGATAAACGGCATAGGGACCCCTGCATTATTTGCAAGGCAAGTATCCGCCTTCCCCTCGCTAGCTAGCTTTAATATATCGATGTACCTTATAGTACCTTCCTGTAAAATAAATCCTTTTTCATCTAGTAGTCTTACGAATTTACTTATACTTCCCTGCCTATCAAAATAGTGTTCATATCCTGGTGTATCAACAGGATTGTCATACTGAATGGACTTCATCCTATAAGGTGTGAAAAAATCGGCAAAAAAGCTGCACTAAAGGTTCTACCCTTCGGTGCAGCTTTTTATCTTAATTATTCACCTAAAAATTTTGCTAAATCAGCCTTTGCATCTCCACTAATTAACTGTAGGTTGAAGGTATCCTGAAGTACTTTTAATACTCCTGGGCTTATGAATTTTGGAGCGCTTGGTCCAATATGAATATTTGTAACTCCAAGGCTTAACAATCCTAGTAGAATTGCAACAGCCTTCTGTTCAAACCATGATAATACTATGCTTAAAGGTAATTCGTTAACTGAGCATTGGAAGGCTTCTGCTAAAGCTAATGCTATCTTAACAGCGGAACCAGAGTTGTTACATTGTCCAAGGTCAATGTATCTTGGAATATCAGTTCCTGGCACTGTTCCATAATCTACATCATTAAATCTAAACTTACCGCAAGAGGTTGTTAAAAGCACACAATCCTCTGGTAGGCTTGTAGCTAATTCTCTGTAGTAATCTCTTCCCTTAGTAGGAGCATCGCAACCAGCTATAACAAAGAATCTCTTAATCTTACCAGCCTTAACAGCCTCGATAATTTCAGGCGCAATATTTAAAACTGTGCTATGATGATAACCAGTTACCACTGTCTTATCAGATTCAATATTTACAGCAGGCAATTCTAAGGCTCTATTTATTATTGGTGAGAAGTCATTATTCTTAATCTTTGGAATACCGTCAAGTCCAGCAGTACCATAAGTCCAGAATCTATCTCCATAGTGTCCTGTAGTTATTGGCATTAAGCAGTTAGTTGTTCCTAAAATAGCTCCAGGGAACTCCTCAAAAAGCTTTCTTTGATCATACCAAGCCTTACCTACATTACCCTTTAAATGAGGGAATTTCTTTAGTTCTGGATATCCATGAGCAGGAAGCATTTCTGAGTGAGTATAAATATTGATTCCCTTGCCTTCAGTCTGCTTCAGCAATTCATAAAGAGCTGACAAATTATGTCCTGTAACTAAAATGCTGTGTCCTTCAATTTTATCTTGAGAAACCCTAACTGGTGTTGGTGTACCAAATCTTGAAGTATGAGCTCCGTCAAGCACTTCCATAATTTTAACAGTTGCAGTACCAACCTTTAGAGCCATATTTATGTTTTCTTCAAGACTGAAGTTTGAGTTTGTTAATGTAGTATATAGAGCTTCATGAGTTATTGCATTTACTTCTTCACTGTGTAGTCCAAGTTCTCTAGCATGAGTGGCATAAGCAGCTACCCCTTTAAGTCCTAATATCATTATATCCTGCAAGCTTGCTATATCAGGGTTCTTTCCACACACGCCAAATTTTGTACATCCGCCTACTGGAGTCTGTTCACACTGATAACAAAACATTGGATTTACATTATTGTTTGTTGTTCCACACATATTTCAATCTCTCCTTATATATTGAGGAAATTGCACAATTAA